>CAZSTZ010000084.1:0-18249 GCA_964609515.1 uncultured bacterium
AAAACTGGCAACCCACCGAAACTCAGGTTAAAGATATCGGGATTCAAGTATTAAAAATCCTCGAATATCTCCACTCGTTTACTCCCCCAGTAATTCACCGAGATATTAAACCGCAAAATATCATTCGCCGCCCCGACGGACAAGTTTATTTAGTAGATTTTGGCGCGGTGCAAGATGTTTATAGAAACACCTTAACTCGGGGCGGCACTTTTGTCGGAACCCTGGGTTATATGCCTTTAGAACAGTTTCGAGGACAAGTAAAACCGGCATCTGATTTATATAGTTTTGGGGCGAGTTTGTTGTTTTTATTAACTGGTAAATCTCCCGCAGATTTGCCCCAAGTTCGGATGAGAATAGATTGGCGTTCTCAAGTTAATATATCCGCCGATTTTGGTAATTGGTTGGAGAAGATGTTAGAACCGACTTTAGAGGATAGATTTCAATCTGCAAAAGAGGCTTTAAATGCCCTGTCGCTTCCTAAATTTGAGGCTAAAAATCTTCCAGGTTTTTCAACTAAAAATCCGCCTCCAAGAGGTAGCGATATTAAGGTGGAAATTAGCCACGGGCAGACCATAATCTATATTCCCCCCGGCGGGTGGGGATGCCTTGTTGTATTGGGAATTTTAGGACTAATAATTTTATCGCCATTCATTTACTCGCTGTCGTTATTGGTCATTTCTGAAGTTGGCGTAATTATTTATGCGATCGCTTCTGCGCTTTTTGTGGGAGTATTGGGATATAATATTTTATGGGCGGTATTTGGTTCTACTCGCATAGAAATTAATCCCGAAACTTTGAGCATAGAATCTGAATTGATGGACTTTAAGAGGAAGGTAGTTGGAGCAAAAACTTTCGATATTGAGAAGGTAGAAGTAGAGGTTGAAGAAAAATGGGTTAAGAGCGGCAAGAAGATGAGGAAAAAGACAATATTTAGGTGTGTTATTTGGGAAGGAATACGCAAACATCAATTTGGTCAAGGCATGAGTCGGGAAGTGCAAGATTGGTTAGTGGCAGAAATGTCCGATATTGTTAAATTTATGCAGTCTTGAACTTTCCTTTGTCATTGCGAGGGGGGTTTTTTACAATTAACTTTCCTGGGAAATAGTTAACACCCCCCGAAGCAATCTCGTAGATGAATTTTTGGGTGAGAGATTGCTTCGGCTGGCATTAACTGAATTTTCCTAAAAGTTTACTCGGGAAATACCCGCCTCGCGTTGGCAATTAAAAAATCATCAAATAACAACAAAAACTATGGAAATATTACACCAACCAGAAGATATTATAAACCAACGCTATCGCATCGTAACCGTATTAGGTCAAGGCGCTATGGGAACTACCTACGAAGCCGAAGACTTGACAAATTATCAACGAGTGGCGATAAAATCTCTGTCGCTGCGAGGTCTTCAAGATTGGAAAACTTTAGAATTATTCGAGCGAGAAGCGCGAGTTTTAGAAAGTTTAAAACATCCCGCAATTCCCGACTATCTCGATTATTTTCAAGAAGATAGTAAGACCGATCGCCGCTTTTATTTAGTACAAGAATTAGTGGGAGGAGAATCACTCGCAGATTTAATTAAAAAAGGTTGGCGCTGCGATGAAGAAATTGTCAAAGATATCCTCAAACAAATATTAGAAATTCTCCAATATTTACACTCCTTAAAACCCCCAGTAATTCACCGAGACATCAAACCCCAAAATATCATCCGCCGTCCCGACGGACGAGTTTATTTAGTAGATTTTGGCGCGGTGCAAGATGTTTATCGAAATACTATTACTCGGGACGGGACTTTTGTCGGTACTTTAGGTTATATGGCCCCCGAACAATTTCGAGGAGAAGCGCAACCGGCATCAGATATATATGCTTTGGGAGCGACGGCGCTATTTTTGCTAACTCGCCGATCGCCCGAGGAGTTACCCCAGAAACGTCTAAAAATAGATTTCCGCGATCGCCTCAACCTCTCCCCACCCTTCGCCGACTGCCTGGAGAAAATGCTCGAACCCGCCATCGAAGACCGGTGTCAGTCCGCCAAAGAAGCGATCGCCCTGTTGTCAAAAAAAGAGATAGAAAAGAGCGATCGCTTATCGACAACTCCCGGCATATTCTACCGACAACCAACCGGCAGTAAAGTTAGAGTGCAAAAGACTCAAACAGAAATGATATTAGAAATTCCTCCCGGCGCGTGGGGAAGCGAAAATTCAAACGCCATAACTTGGATGCTTTTTGGAACTATCTTGTTAATATCTGGCGCGATGTTTTTTGTACCAGGTGCATTCGCCCCTATCTTTTCCATTCCTTTTTTAGTAGGCGGGTTTTACAACCTGGGTCGTTTTTTGTTTGCGATCGCCGGTCATACTCGTTTGGAAATGAACTCGCGAACCTTCCGACTCCAGCAGCGCTGTCTCGGTTTTCGCCGCGAAGTCGCCAGCGGAAGCACTGCCGATATCTACTCCGTAGAAGTGGTAAAGATTAATAGCTTTTTTAACGTACAAGGGGAAGTAGAGCGATCGCCCTGCGGTTTAATAGAAGGAACTAATCGGCATACATTTGCAGAAACGCTGACGGCAATAGAAAAGGAATGGTTAGTAGCAGAAATCGCCCACTTTTTAAAATTACCTCATAATAGTAGAAGGCGGTTAGCGCGTTAATTGCTCCACCAACAAAATCGCGAAGAGCGATTTATACCAACTCGCTGCCAAACCTTTTCTAATAAATCTGGCGCGTCGGCATCGAACCACTCGATTTGAGCATCCGCCCTAAACCAAGTCTTTTGTCTTTTGGCAAATTGGCGGGTGTGCAAAACAGTTAACTCTTTAGCTTCCTCCAAACTAACCTCCCCCGCTAAATATTGTTTCATTTCTGCATAACCCAAGGTATTTAATAACGGCAAATCTTCCCCGTATTTCCGACAGAGAAATTCTACCTCTGCCAGAAAACCCGCAGCTATCATTTTTTCGGTTCGGCGTTGGATGCGATCGCGCAATTTATCCGTTTCGCAATCCAATCCTATCTGGAGGATCGGATAAGTCGGCGGATTTTCTCCTTGTTGTTCGGAAATAGGTTTGCCGCTGACATAAAATACCTCCAGGGCGCGTAAAGTTCTCACCGCATCGTTGGGGTGAATTTTCTCGGCTGCCTGCAAATCTACTCGTCGCAGCATTTGATAACATTGGGTTTGACCCAGAGAAGCAAGTTGCGATCGCAACTCCTCCTGGGGCCCAACCCTGGGAATTTTCAAACCTCGCACTACTGCTTTTATATATAACCCAGTTCCTCCCACCAGCAGGGAAATATCCCCTGCCTCGATTAAACTTCGAGCTTGCTGCTGGTACTCTGCGAGAGTAAGGGTTTCCGTCGGTTCGCAAATATTTATTAAATAGTGAGGTACTAACTGTTGTTCTGCTTTCGTCGGTTTGGCAGTACCGATATCAAATTCTTTATACACCTGACGGGAATCGGCGCTAATAATTCCTACCCTCAACCTTTGAGCCAATTCCAGGGCCAATCCCGATTTACCCGTAGCCGTGGGCCCGCAAATTGTAATTAATTTAACCATTTAGATTTTAGATTTAGCTTCATTTATAATATTATGGAATGGTAGTTAAGGCTATTGGCGACTAGAAAAATCATCTAAAATCTAAAATAGCTCTGGAGGCAACCGCAATATGGGTGTTCAAAAAAATGCAAATCTAATAGGGCGATCGTCGCCAATAACTCATTCATGTTATAATTTACGATAAAATTGTCATTTTTCAAGTAAAGGTAGCAATTAGAGCAATAATTAAGAAATAGTAAATTTTTAAGGAGCGATCGTCCATGACAATCTCTTTATCGCCCGAACTGGAACAGTTAATTACTGACAAAGTAGAAAGCGGCAAATACGCTTCGCCATCGGAAGTAATTAGAGTCAGCTTGCAGCTATTAGACGAACAAGAAAAACGCGAAGCAGAACCCATGGCCCAGCTAAAAGAATTAATTAGAGAAGGAATAGAAGCAGGGGATAAAGGAGGATTAATTGACGGAGAAACTGTTTTTAAAGAATTACGGGAAAGAAATCGCCAACGTCGCGAGGAGAAATTAATCGATGAGTAAATCGTACTTTTTTTCAGCCTTAAGCAGACAAGACCTAATTGATATTAATGACTATATTGCGAAAAATGATATAGGTGTTGTCGATGCAGGCATTGAAATTATTAGAGTGGTTAGTGGCTATCGAGATTTACCCGCGTTGTTTGCCGACGAATCAAATTTATAAAAATTGCTGAAAATAGACCGACCGATCGCTGGCAGCGATCGAAGCGATCGCTTCGCCATTGGCAAAAGAAGTTTAAGATTTTTCGTGACATCTAAAATCTAAAATCTATTCTTTAAAATCCAAACCTGGGTGTATCCCCCAAAAAAAAAGCAAATAAAATAGGCTTGTAGTCGCCAATAACCCATTCATGTTATAATTTAGGAGAAATTTGTCATTTTTAGAGTTAAGATGGCAATTAGACCCATAAAAGGAGAGTTATGCCCAAGACAAGCGATTACGGCGCGGACCAGATCCAAGTATTAGAAGGACTCGAAGCAGTACGCAAAAGACCCGGAATGTACATCGGTACCACTGGCCCGCGAGGACTCCACCATCTCGTCTATGAGGTGGTGGATAACTCCATCGACGAGGCCCTGGCAGGTTATTGTACCCACATAGAAATAGAAATCAACGAGGATGGTTCGGTGACTGTCACCGACGACGGGCGGGGCATCCCCGTGGATACCCATACCAAAACCGGCAAATCTGCCCTCGAAACCGTAATGACAGTCCTCCACGCCGGGGGGAAATTCGGCGGTGGGGGCTATAAAGTCTCTGGAGGACTCCACGGCGTCGGCGTCTCGGTGGTAAACGCTTTGTCAGAATGGGTAGAAGTGACCGTCTGGCGAGATAAAAAAGTATATCTCCAGCGCTACGAACGGGGCGTTCCCACCGGCGACCTAACATCAAAGTCCAACAAAAGCAATCAAACTGGCACCTCGCTTACCTTCATGCCGGACACCACTATTTTTACCACCGGCATAGAATTCGACTACATGACGATCTCCGGTCGCCTGCGAGAACTTGCCTATCTCAACGCGGGGGTAAAAATTACCTTTACCGACAAACGTCCAGAAACGCCCCGAGAAGAAAGTTATTGCTACGAAGGCGGCATCAAAGAATATGTCGCCTACATGAACCGGGAAAAACAACCCCTCCACGAAGAAATTATCTACGTTTCTGGGGAACGAAGCAACGTACAAGTGGAAGTTGCTTTGCAGTGGTGCGTCGATGCTTTTAGCGATAACGTTTTAGGGTTTGCTAATAACATTCGCACCATCGACGGAGGTACCCATTTAGAAGGATTAAAAACCGTTTTAACTCGGACGATAAATTCCGTGGCCCGCAAGCGCAACAAGCTAAAAGACAGCGATTCTAACCTGGGAGGGGAGAACGTGCGGGAAGGTTTGACTGCGGTAATTTCTGTTAAGGTGCCGGATCCAGAGTTTGAAGGTCAAACAAAAACCAAATTAGGGAATACGGAGGTCCGAGGAATTGTTGATTCTTTTGTGGGGGAGGTATTAACTGAATATTTAGAGTTTAATCCCCAGATTACCGATGCAATTTTGGAGAAGGCAATTCAAGCTTTTAAGGCAGCAGAAGCGGCCCGTCGGGCCCGGGAGTTGGTTCGCCGTAAATCGGTGTTGGAATCTTCCCCTTTGCCGGGTAAATTGGCCGACTGTAGTTCTCGTATACCTAGTGAGTGTGAGATATACTTGGTCGAAGGAGATTCAGCGGGCGGTTGTTTTATACAAAGTGAGTTAGTTGCTTTAGCTGACGGACGCAATTTGAGCTTCAAAGAGATAGTCGAAGAGCAAGCAGAAGGCAAAGAGCATTTCTGCTACACCATACAAGACAACGGACACATCGGCCTAGAGCGGATAATTAACGCTCGCATGACTAAAGCAAATGCCGAGGTTATTGAGATAACCTTGGATAACGGGGAAACCATCACTTGTACCCCCGACCATCCGTTCATGTTGCGGGACGGTACTTATAAAGCAGCAGAGTTGCTGACTCCCGAAGATTCTTTGATGCCCCTTTATCGGGAGATATCTCAAAAGAACGAACGAGGTCAGGGATTGGATGGCTACGAAAAGGTATGGACTCCTAAAGATGATAAGTGGATTTATACGCATATGCTGGCAGATTTTTATAATCTACAACAGGGATTGTATAAATACATTAAAGGTTGTCACCGGCATCATGTTGATTTCAACAAACGGAATAACAACCCGACCAATATCAAACAACTTCCCGCCAAGGAACATTTAGCGTTACATCGCGCCAACCTTCAACACACTTTACACCGACCCGATGTTATCGAAAAAAGTCGCCAAGTTCACACTAGCGATGAGTTTCGGGCGATGATGAAGGAACGGATGCAGCAAGAAGAAACTCGGGAAATTCTCTCCCTGCAAGCTAAGGCTCAATGGGAAGATGAAGAGTATAAAGCCTACATGACTCAGAAGTGGCGGGAGTTTTATGAGTCTAACGAAGAGTATCGCTTGGAAAACAAGGAACAGTTAGACCGGGCCCAGCGGGAATATTGGAGCAGCGAAGCTAACCGCTTACAACAGTCGGAAAGGGTGCGGGATTATTTTGCCAACAACCCAGAAGCGCGGGAAGCTCATTCCCAATTGGCAAAAGAACAGTGGGAAGATGAGAATTTGTTGGAGTGGCGGCGCGAAAAGACTAAGGAACAGTGGACGCCCGAATTTCGTGCCAAGCGACGGGCCGCATTGAACGAAACCTATTATCGGAAGACCTTTGAGGCATTGCGTAAAGTTTACCTTGAATGCGGTTGGATAGATGTAAGGAGTTATGAGAGCTATCGCCGTCGTATCAAGGATAAGTCTCTATTGAAGTATGAGACATTTTGCGATCGCTACTTTGAAGGTCGAGAAGAAGCAGCTAACATAGCAGTTCGCAACCACAACCATCGCATCGTCTCCATCAAACGCTTGGAAGAACGGGCGGACGTTTACGACATCGAGGTGCCGAATACCCATAACTTCGCCCTAGCAAGCGGAGTCTTCGTCCACAACAGCGCCAAACAAGGACGCGATCGCGGCTTCCAAGCAATTCTCCCCTTGCGAGGCAAAATCATCAACATCGAAAAAACCGACGATGCCAAAATCTACAAAAACAACGAAATCCAATCCATGATTACCGCCCTGGGCTTGGGTATCAAAGGGGATGAATTTAACCCCGACGGTTTGCGCTATCACAAAGTCATAATTATGAGCGTGGCGGGCGACGAACCTACCCTAGTCATGGACGACACCGGCAAAACACAATTCGTCCAAATCGGCCAATTCATCGACGACTGCATCGAAGGGCGACGTTCCACCGAACGCTATAGCGTCATCTCCTTCGATCCCGTCAGTCACGCAACCCGCTTTCGCCCCCTCAAAGCGGTAATTCGTCACGGACACGAAGAACCGATGTACAAACTGACGACCCTCTATAACCGCCAAATCAAAGTAACATCATCCCACAGCGTCTTTGTCTTTGAAAATGGCGAGGTTCGTCTCAAAAAAGGAAACGAAATCAAACCGGGGGACTTATTAGTAGCATCTCGGCGCTTGCCTCGCCCGGCAGAAAGTACCACCCGCATCGATTTACTCAAACTTTTCTATCGTGAAGGATTGACCAAATCCTTGTATTTGCAAGGGGAAGACGTGCGACGGGTGGCAGCAGCGCGAGTTTTAGCTAAAGTCCGGATTCCGGAATTACTCGGCGAACCGCGAGTCACCCTAGACGAGGGGGAATGGCAAAAGCTGATAGCTCAACGTCAAGCATTAGGAGTTTCCCAGAAGCAAGTGGCAACTGCTGTGGGCGTCAAGCAACCGATTACCATTAGCCTTATGGAACGGGGTGTCAATCGTCCGATTCTTTCTCATTTCTTGGGATATCTGGAGGCTATTGGCGGTAACGACAGCGTAGTTTACCAGACGCTACCTTCCAAAGTTGAAGAAATGCAGGCATTAAGCGACGATAGCAAAAACGCTCGCTGGCGGGAAGTTAGCGCTTATAAAGCCTTTGAGTATTTCACTCCTAGCGAACTGGCAGAAATGGGCGAGGCTGTAGAAATAGTTCCCCAGGCCCATGTGGATAAAGCGTTTAATCGCTATTTGCCGGTAACTCCAGAGTTGATGTACTTTTTGGGGTGGTATGTTGCCGAGGGCACTTTAAGCAAGCATCAAGTCAGCTTGAATTTGGGTACTAAAGACGAAAAACACCTTCCCAAACTGAGTGCAGCTATTGAAAAAGTATTTGGGGAGCCCCCCCGCCGCTATGACGATCCAGATAGCGATGGTATCAAATTCTATTTCCACAGCGTGGCAGCGAGTCGGTTGCTGCAAGCTTGGGGATTGGCAAAACTAGCCCATCAAAAACAGTTGCCAGATCTTGTCTTCTCGGTTTCTGAAGAACTGCAGATGGCGTTTCTGGAGGGTTATTTCCTCGGCGATGGCACTACGGCGGGTAAAAACCTTTCCTTTACTACTAATTCTGCAAGCGTTAAAGACGGACTGCTGTATTTGTTAGGGCAATTGGGTTTAGTTGCCAGTACCACAGAACACCAACCGGCCACCGAGCCCGACGCGCCAATTCAAACGCGGCATCCTTATTACACGATCGCCCTCTGCGGCAAAGAACAAATCGAACGCTGCCGCCAGCTTTGGCAACATCATGGCAATGCGGAGAAAGTCGAAGAGTATTTGTCGAGTCCCAGGAGCAAATCTCCCGCTTTTGTTCCCATAAGCGATGACTTAATGGGTTTAAAAGTAATTGCTGCTGAGGAAATAGAATTAGTGGGGGACTACGTTTACGATTTCTCAGTGGAAGGGGACGAAAACTTCGTCTGCGGTACTGGGGGGATTGCCTGTCACAATACCGACGCGGATGTCGATGGCTCTCACATACGAACTCTTCTTCTCACATTTTTCTACCGCTACCAGCGGGAATTAGTCGATCGCGGCTATGTCTATATCGCCTGCCCGCCCCTTTATAAAGTGGAACGGGGACGGAACCACTACTACTGCTACAGCGATCGCGAACTCAACGACCTTATCAAAAACGAGTTCCCCAGCAACGCTAACTACAACATCCAACGGTTTAAAGGTTTAGGGGAAATGATGCCCGCTCAATTGTGGGATACCACCATGAACCCAGAAACGCGAACTCTAAAACGGGTAGAAATAGAAGATGCCGCCGAGGCAGATCGGATCTTTACCGTGTTAATGGGCGATCGGGTGGCTCCCCGCCGGGAGTTCATCGAAACCTACGGTCCCAAACTCAACATCATAGATTTAGACATCTAAAGTTTGTAGTAATCGCAGAGCGCGATAAATAGAGCTATCGCGCTCTGCGATTACTACGAACTCATTCACAAAAATTCTATGCGTCCCACCATTTCATCTGGCGTATAAATTTCGTAAATCAAAACCAGAGTTTCGATAATCTCACCAATCGAGCGACTTCTCTGTTTGCAGTAGGCAATACCGGGATGGTCGGTGGTACGACTGGCAATGACTAAAAAGTCGCTGTCTTGAGTAAAAATGACGCGACCTTCTTCACGAATGTAGGCTAACTGGAACTCATCGCTTTTAGTGCGCAGTCCGGCATCGATAGTAGTTGTTACATCGATGCCGCGACGACGCAACTGAACTGCAATTTCAGCAGCAACGTGTTCGTCCAAATGAAATCTAATTTTTTCCCTCACCTCGAATTGCCCTCAACTTTTGTTGCAAAGGAGATGGAGGACTGTTGCGCCTCATCTGTTCTACTATCGCTTCCGTTTCTGCGGTGTGACGATCGATTTCTTCGCGAAAGTCGTAATAATATGCCATCGCCGCATGAACCGATGCCAAGGACAAATCGTATTTGGCAGCAATGTCTTCCACAGATTCTCCCATCTTCAAATAGATTTCAGCAATAGCCGCTACATACATTCTCGTATTAATAATGCGCGGTTTGCCAAAACAATAGTCTGGATGGATGGCAATGTGTTCCTTGCTTACCCGTTTGGAAAACTCCGTCTCGATCGCGTAACTTTTCCCAGGTTCGAGTTTGTGGGACGTTTCCGGTCGCAAAACCTCGCCGTCGAATACAGCCTTTACAACTTTGGTCATAGTTCGATTCTAAAAATCATCTCTTTTAATTTAACACAAAGCTTCGTAGTAATCGCGCTCCGCGATAAATAGAGCTATCGCGGAGCGCGATTACTACGAACTAACAAAATCGGGGCAACTGCCAGCGGGATCCACCCGCAGGCGAAATAAAGAACTCTCTGGATGCTGACAGCAACCCTCCTGGAAATGAGCGCAATTCGCACAACAACTCTCTCCGCTTGCCGTCGCTTTTTCCATAACTACTTCTCGCTGGAGACTTTGTTGAGTAACCGCCTTCAGCAACAACTTATTCCCCACCCACTCGGCCTTCAAAATACCGATATCCGCCAAACGCTGCCAGCGAGGATCGTTATCTATTACTTCTTGGGGAATGCGCAACCAAGCGCCATCGTATTCTGCCTCCATCGTTATCTCAAACTCGTTCGGCATTTCAATAGCGGTTAGCTGCTTCTGGGAGATTTGTTCGGGGATAGCGCCGTATTCTATCGAGTCTCCCACGGCGGGAATATGAATAAAATGTTTGCTTTTTAACTCTCCCGAGTCTGCTAGTTCGTGGAGAGAATTGCCGAAACCGTGAATTAGAATCAGATGTTTCGGTGCCACTTTAGCGATCGCCTGAGTCAAACCAATTTTATCGGCATGAGCGCTGAGATTAAACCGACTAATTCGAGCCCTTACCGTGACTTTAGTACCATCCAACTCAATTTCATCTCCCGTTGACAAATTTTGCAGCAACCTTCCAGGAGACTCCTCATCGGTGTAACCCGAAATAAAAATTGCAGCATTATCTCGTTCCAGTAAAGTCTTAGCATAATAAATAGAAGGACCGCCAGTCAGCATTCCCGAGGAAGCAATAATAACCGATGGTTTTGCCATTGCCAAAGGGCGATCGCTTGGACCTGCAATAGGAATAATTGGAGGAGTACCTTCGGGGTCGAAAAAAGGTTCGATACCATTTTGCTTGACCAAATTTTGTACCGCCCCTGGCAATAAATCTAAGTTGTCTCTAAAAACCTCGCAGATGGCGCGGACCAAACCATCGACATAAACAGGAATTTGTAAGCTATGAAATAGAGCGCTGGTACGAATTGCCAGAATAATTTCTTGAGCTCTGCCCAAAGCAAAAGCAGGTATTAAAACATTACCGCCCGCTTTTACCACTTCAGCGATCGCCTCTATTAAACCCGTCTCTTCTGTCTTGCGCGAAGGATGAGTACCGGCACCATAAGTCGATTCAATTATTAACATATCTGAAGAAGGCAAATCTTTTAACATCAAACCGTTAGTAGTCCGACTCGATGCCGTATGAAAATCCCCCGTATATAATAGAGAACGTTCTCCATATCTCAGATAAATGCAAGCAGCGCCCAAAATATGACCTGCATTAATAAACCTAACAAATAGACCCGGCAAAGGTTCGATATCGACTCCCACTGGCGCGGTTTCCATTTTAAATAAAGTTCGTTCTAAATCCTTCCAGTCGAACAATTCTGGGAAGTCTTCTCTTTGTTGAACTTTCAAACAATCTCTCAACATTACGCGGGCAATTTCTCGCGTACCTTCAGTGCAAATAATCGGAGTTGCCGGCCATTTTGCTTGGAACACCGGCACTGCGCCGAGGTGGTCTTGATGGGCGTGGGAAACTAATAGTAAATCTGGATTTTCCAGATAATCTAAAGCGGGTAGGGGGTCGTATCCTTTGGGTCTAGTTCCGCAATCTAAAACTATTTCATAAGGGCCTATTTTTATTTGAAAACAAGAAGCGCCGATACTCCTGGCGGCACCCAAAGGAGTGACAATTAAACGTGCTTTATCTTCTGTGGAAATATTGACATTTTTAGGGGTTTTTTGAAAACTCCATACTTTTGTTTTTTCTGTGTCTCGATTTAGTTGAACTCTGGCACGAGAATTAGTGGCGGTATTAATCCCATCCCATTCGATAATTTTTCCTCGAACCTTGCGCTTTGTTAGTCGCCAACTAGAAGCGGGAGAATTTGTTTCGGTTTCTAGGGCAGAAAGCGCTTTTTTTTCTACTTCTAAAAAAGAATTTTCTACCGAAGTTTCTGATTTTTTTTCTTGAGGATTAACGGAGGTTATTTCTGAATTTTTTTCTAACTGTTGCGCCGTTGCAATTAATAGAGTTTTTCCCTTTCTCAGACAAGTTACGCGCCAGCTTTGACCTGGTTTCATAGTTTCAGCGGGGGCAGAAAGAAGAGTTAGGCGCAGGGTTTTTTTGAGTTCTCTCTTAATTTTTAATTGAACGGAAGAGTTTTTTGGTCTGACTTGAATTACCGTTCCTGCCATCAAACATTCTTCTTCGCCCTCGGTGGTAAAACCTTCTATTTGTAAAGATTGAATGATGCCTTGGGGGTCTATTGATGGCACGACTTCCCAGAGGAAATCTCCCTGGGGATATTCCTCAGAGGAACTGATTTTAAATTCGTTGCCATCGGCGCAAGCGAGGTATAACTTATTGTCAACCTCTTTGATGTTACCGCGAATAGTTATTTTGAACATATTGTGGGAATGGGGAATGGGGAATGGGGAATTGGGAATTGCTGATACTTCTTTATTTTTACCTCAAAATCTCTGTTGTTATTAGATGGCCGGGGAGTGGGACGGGGAAAAGGTGATGAGGCCCATTGCTCATGGGGCATCTTTGGGCCAGATGTTGGGGCGATCGCTTTTTGCCTTGGGGCCCTTGTCGAGATTAGAATCGACAAAATTAAACAGAAGTATTAATATAGAATAGTGGTTATCAAATCGTCAGTAAAGCAAAAATTTCTGATGTTTGGTTTTATTCAACTTACAAAATCGAGGAAATAACTAACAGTGAATGCGGAAAATTTATTACTAAATAAATGGCGCAACTTGCCTGTTGAAAAGCAACAAGAAGTAATAGATTTTGTAGCTTTTCTGGAGGCACAAATTAATGGTACTATCCCAAACAGCGATCGCCCTATATCGCCGCCATTAAATTCCCAAAGCAATCAAAGCAATTTTGCTGCCAAATTGTTAGAAATTCGCCAAAAAATAGTAGCTTCTGGGCAACCTTTACTGGGACCAGAAGAAGTAGAAAAGGAAATTGCAGAACGTAGAGGGGGTATCGATGCCTTTTACTTCTTATAAAAACCTGGCAACGGTTGTCAAAACTTTTGACTTAACCTATCGAGAAAACGACTTTATTCTCCTATCTCAATTTACTTTAAACGATTACTTTAAGCAACGGTTTGAAGTTCTTTTAAAAGAAGGAGTAGTCGATAACTCCGAAGCTGCTATTTGCGAAAACATCATCGCGCCAATTTTAACCGAAATTTGGTACTCTTATAAAGAAAATTGGTTGCTTTGGAGCCATCAAACTTTAATTTATAATGAAGATTTATCGGGAGTGCCCGATTATCTTTTAGCCCAAAAATCTCCTTTAGGCAAGATAGTTTTTGACAAGCCTTTTTTTGTAGCAATAGAAGCCAAAAAAGATGATTTTACTGCCGGTTGGGGGCAATGCGGGGCAGAAATGGTCGCTTGTCAAAAAATTAATGGCATGGAAGGAAAAAGCATTTTTGGCATAGTTTCCAATGGCAAAATGTGGGAGTTTGCTAAATTGAGCGATCGCCTATTTACGAAAAATATTCAACCCTACACCATTTACGATTTAGAGGAATTATTTGGGGCAGTTAATTACGTTTTCGAGCAATGTCAATTACAACTTTAGGCAAAAGGCAAGAGGCAATAGGCAAGAGTATATAAGGAACAGAATTGAGAAAATTGCTATAATTAACTGAACCAAATCAACCCTGCGACAGCGAGAATAGTTGCAATTAAAGCCACCCAAATAAACTGATTATCTTTAGTATTAACTTGAGATAAATCTACCGGTTCCAAATCCAGCGGGGGTTTGGGTGGGGGAGACTTAACGGTAGAAACGCTACCGGTGCCCCGACGATCTTTAGGATCGCTTTCCCCCAAAGTATCGAGGTCGGGAATAGAAACCACCCACTCCGGGCGACTCCTTAATTCTGGCGCTTCCAAAATTGCCAACAACCGCTTTGCTTGTTGGCGGGTAGTAAGGCGGGAGTGGCGGGTAAGTTGGCGGCAAAGAGCGATCGCCTCATCTTGTTTTTCCGCCGCCTGGTAGGCAGTCACCAACCATATATGCACCTCGCCTCCCAAGAGGGAGTTTAACTCCACATTAGCGCTGGCAATTTCCAAATGCTCAATTGCTTCGCGATACAGCCCGCACTCGAAGTATTGTTTGCCGAGGTGGTACTCGGTTCTACCTAGTTCAGTTTTATCTATGTTTTCTTCAGTCACGAAACTCAATTAACAATTAACAACTGACAATTAACAATTAGCAAAGTGACGAACCGCCCAAATTGGGGGGTACATCTTGCCAGCGACCGTTGCCGACTGCTTGAATCGCTTCTTTTAGGATAATATCTCCGGTGTATAAAGCGCGACCGACAATTGCTCCTTTAACTCCCAAAGGTTCGAGGGCGAGGAGACTCAATAGGTCAGTAATAGAACTGATGCCACCAGAGGCGATCGCCTCAATAGCAACTGCGCTGGCAAGCTCTCGCAAAGCGGGAATATTGGGCCCCGCCATCGTGCCGTCGCGCTGAATATCAGTATAGACGATCGCTGCTACTCCTAATTTGGCCATTCTATCTGCCAAGTCCGTCGCCAATACCTCTGAAGTTTCCAACCAACCTTTTGTGGCTACCTTACCATTTCTGGCATCGATGCCGACGACTATTTGGCCCGGAAATTCTTGGCATAATTGACCGACTAATTCCGGTTGTTCCACGGCCACGGTTCCTAAAATCGCTCGTTCCACGCCTAAAGCGAGGATGTTGGCAACGGAGGCATAGTTGCGCAAACCGCCTCCCAGTTGTACTGGTACATCTACTGCCTTGACGATGGCCTCGATGGTCTTTTGATTGACCGGCTGGCCCGCTTTCGCCCCATCCAAATCTACTAAATGGATTCTAGTGGCCCCTTGGTCTGCCCATTGTTTGGCCACTTCCACGGGATTTTCGTTAAAAGTTTGGGACTGGGAGTAGTCACCCTGATAAAGGCGGACGCAACGTCCGTCTAAGATATCAATAGCTGGAATTACATTCATATCCAAATCCTAAATTTTTCATATTTTGCCATACTACCAGGGTGCATCTCAATTTTAAAGAAAACCAATAATTTGCCGCTTTTAGGGAACTCTTAACTGGGAACGGGGAACAGGGGGGAATTTTGGAGCTTAGAGATGTTTTTTGATTTTCCACAACCCGTTTAAGATTGCTATACCATTTTCATCAGTAATTAACAATTAACAATTAACAATTAACAATTAACAATTAACAATTAACAATTGACAAACTAACAATTACTTTTTAAATGCCACATAATAGCAGAAGAAAGACTGGACCAAATGGGAGTATTTATCTCGGCAATTCTCAAAGCTTCCGCAGTCCAATCGTTACAACTTCTTAATATGGAATAAGTTCCCCTAGCTTCATAATAACCGCCCCAATAATTAGGGATTTTTTCAATCAAGTTTTTTCTATTTTTAGGGTCTAGCTGAAAAGAATTTTCGAGAAAATTAACTAAGTTTAAATAATTAAATTTGCTAATTTTTAGGCATTTAATGTTCGAGTATTTTTGAGGAATATTGCGATAAGCGATCGCCCGCATTGCTGGCGGTGTTGGTAAAAATAAAGCGTTAAAAATAGTAGAAAATTTTGGAGTTGCGCCCCGGGAGGTTTCTAAGAAATAGGAGCGATCGCCAAAACCAAAGCCGAGATATTTAAGAGAATTAATATCGGCAGCTATGGATTTTAAATTGATGCTTTGTTGCCAATTCCAAAGGGGAGTTTTTACTGGAACGACAAGATCGGTATGGATGCCGCTATTGTAAACGTAAATAGGGATATCCCCATTTCGCTCTGAGTAGTTTCCCCACTGAGTGGGGGTCAAATAACCAATAGCAAGAACCACAACAATAGAAATGAAAAAAAGCGCTAACCTGCGGAAAAATTGGGAAATATTTTTGCTAAAAATTAACGAAAAAAAAGTCATCATTAAGCTGAGTTAGATTGATTTCCATGTTGGTGTTTTGAACTGAGGTATTTATGAGATTTTTTTAATCTTTTAAAACTCTTCTCATCTAAAATTTTAAACTCCATAAGAATTCCTGTTATTTCCATAAGATATTTTACAGAATCTTTTAAATTTAGCAGATATAAACGACAGCCATTTTCCCGGGCGAGACGCTGGAGGGAAACTAAGGTCATCAAGCCGAAATTATTGATAAAATTGACTGCTTCTAAGTCAATGGCACAACAACGAACGGATTCTTCGGCGAGCGATCGCGCAAATTGCTGTTGCAGCAGGGAGCTATTTTTTAAGTCCAAATCCCCTTGGGGGCGAATTATAACAGTCATTATCAGTCAGTCTCCAGAGAGAAAAGTGTTCTTTTTAGTATCTAAAACTCTTCTGGAAACAGCAGTGATGCTAGCAACATCAAATCGGTGATAATACTTAAAGAACTGGGCGATCGCCCCCCATAAAGTTGAGCGATCGCCGCCCATACAGTTGAGCGATCGCTACCTGCCCTTATTGGTGACGGCGATCGCCCAACTGTATCAAAGCTTACAAGTAGCGAGTCTTTGCATGAGGGCGAAAAGTCCTTCACCACCGCTCATAAACCAACCATCCCAACCTCCACGCAAAGCTCCCCCACAGGGAAGATGACCGAATGGCGCTCCAGTTCCAAAGTTCAGATGGTTATATGACAACCAGTTGCCCCCAAGAGAAAACCGATCTAAAGCTTCCCAAATATTACCGGTTGACTCTGGCGATGCTGGTTGCGATCGCCAACCAACGCTGTCGCCAAAAGCTTCCCAAATTTGCTGGTTATATTGTTGGGTGCCTCCCAGTTTTAAGTAAATTTGCTTTTGAACCGAAAAGCCAAAACGCCCGTTGCTATATTTCACCCACAAACTATCTATCGTCTGCAAGTCCTCGCAGGGAAAATTATCAATATCCTCTTTCCGCAAATAGTTCTTTTCCTCTTGCTCGGCTGCTTGGAGCAGACAACGCCAGGTTTCTTCGTCAGCTTCTCGAAACTGCAATCCCGCCAATAAATCCCGCAGACGAGTATAATTAACCCCTCTAGCAGATTTTAACTCCACTTCCCCACTCTCAGACTTTTGGGAGCTAGAAACCTTTGGAGCAGCTCCCACCCCTGCCCTTTGAGACTTTAATTCCTGTATTTCGGCTTCCAGCGCTTTTAATTGTTTTTGTGTAGTTTGCTCTTGGCGTTCCCTTGTTTGCATCAACTCTTGCAACTACTCCACCTCTGCCTCTGCCTCCCGACGTCGCCTCCGTTCGTTTTGCTCCTGCCCTTCTCCCACTTGCACCAACCCTTGCAGGCGCTTTACCTCAGCTTGTGCGTCTGCCCCTTGGGATTTCAACTTCTCTATTTCACCTTCCAGTTCTTTCCCCCGTTTTTCTAATTTTTGTTTGCCGCTTTCTTGAGTTTTTACCAACTCTTCTAACCGCTTTAATTCTGCTGCTGATTCTGCCCCTTTGGATTGGAAATTCTCTATTTTCCCTTCCAATTCTTTCACCCGGTTTTCTGCTTTTTGTTCTCGGTTTTCTTGAGTTTTTACTAACTCTTGTAACCGCTTTAATTCTGCTGTTGCCTCTGCTTCCTTAGATTGGAAAATCTCTATTTCTCCTTCTAATTGTTTCACCCGGTTTTCTTGAGTTTTTACCAACTCTTCTAACCGCTTTAATTCTGCTGCTGATTCTGCCCCTTTGGATTGGAAATTCTCTATTTTCCCTTCCAATTCTTTCACCCGGTTTTCTGCTTTTTGTTCTCGGTTTTCTTGAGTTTTTACTAACTCTTGTAACCGCTTTAATTCTGCTGTTGCCTCTGCTTCCTTAGATTGGAAAATCTCTATTTCTCCTTCTAATTGTTTCACCCGGTTTTCTTGAGTTTTTACCAACTCTTCTAACCGCTTTAATTCTGCTGCTGATTCTGC
>CAZSTZ010000084.1:18349-25166 GCA_964609515.1 uncultured bacterium
TCTCTATTTCTCCTTCTAATTGTTTCACCCCTTCTTCTTGAGTTTTTACTAACTCTTCCAACCGCTTTACTTCTGGTTCTTTCGACTTTTTACTCAATAAAAATATCGCCAAACCACCCACAACAGACCCGAAAACAAACGACACAATTAAAGAAAATGGTAAAGCCAATGGCGCCGATAATTGCTTTTGACTCTCCCTGGCAAATACGTTATCCACTAACCCCCCCAAAGCAACAGAAGAAGGCAAAGCATTTTCATCTACCACATTATTCGATGCTTTCCCCTGAGTAAAACTCAGCATATTTGCTAATACTAAATTGGGGTTTTTAGCATTCTCAGGTTTGAGAGTAAACAGCATATTATCCAAGTCGCATTTAGGTTGCGTTGGGGCTGTCGCACAAATAACCATATATTGATTGTTATTAACAGCTATTTCCCCACTTCTTAAGTTGAGATTCCCTAAATTACCCCCATTTTTTACCGCTGCATTTGTTAATTTATCGGAGACAATTTGACAGCGCTTCTCTGGAGTATAATCATCGCCAAAATATTTCGTATTCCAGGTAATTATCGGATTGGTCGAGAGTTTACCCTCTCTTAGAACAAAAGTTGCCCAACCATCACCTAACGACTGACAGCTAAAAATTGTTTGCCCCACCGAATCGGAAGTGGTTTCGGAACTATCTCCGGGAACGAGGGTTTCTCGGGCCCCAGAAGGTATGCCCCCACAGAGTACCAAGATTGCGGTTAAGATTAAAACCGTCTCTTTTCGCCATTTTCCATTCATTATCTACCTCGCAGATTTCACTTGAGATTGAGAATATAGGTTAATGGCTATTTTATCCTAATTTGACCTATTTTAATTTTAGAGTTTTTCCTACTTTTATTCATACTCAAAGTAGCATCGCTTTTTAGCGGGTGTTTGTTGGGTTCCGCTTCGCTTCACCCAACCTACCAACTACTACGAACAATCGCGCTCCGCGATTACTACGAACTACTATCAAATCTTTAAAATTCCTTCTGGATGGACTGACAGTAACTCCCGCCGTCGCAAACCTTCCCGATGTAAAATTTCGTTAGCCGCCAACAAACCGCTGCTGACTGCCCTCTCCATCAAACCGCAAGGAAACGGCATCTTCACCCAATCCCCCGCAAACATTAAATTGTCCGCCCCAGAATCAGTCTCGGGGCGATCGCTATAACTCCCCGGTGGATACCCGGAAAAATTCTTCTGGTTCACCAATTCCCGATGCAGCATCTTCCCATCCTTTAACTCTGGCACTATCTCGTATAACTCCCGTTCAAAAGTCGCCAGTAACGCCCCCTGAGTCGGAAACTGCTTTTCCTTATAACAGTAAGCGTGTAACTCTACCACGCTACCCCCCGTTTCCCGATGCCACTGGATAAACTGTTCCTGTATTCGGTGGTAAAGAGTAATGCTGTCCGTCAGTTGATATCCCGACAGGGAAGTAAAATTGCTCTGCTCCCACTCAAAATCGCGATCGAACCAAAAACGACACACCGCAAACGGATCCGCCACCGCTAACTTTTCTATTTGTTCTGCCAGACGTTGACTTCCCTCCCCAGAAGAAATTCCTAACAACTGTTTCGCGCCGGGCACGTCCGTGGCAAATACATAATAATCGGCATTAAGTTCCGTTGGGGCAGTCTCGCTATCGGCGATCGCCACCAACTCTATCCGCTCTTCCTCCCGTCGCCTCACTTCAAACCGCCCCAAATCCCGTTTTGCCGGTCCCGCCAATACTTTGCCGTCGCGATCGTAAACGGCACCGTGGCAAGGACAATGAAATTTACCATCTTCCGCCAGCGCCACCGTACAACCCTGATGAGTGCAAGTTAGGGAAATTGCCTCTTTGGCATCGGGTTTGGCAGCGAAGGTCCGATCGCCTCCCCCAAAATATTCTAGTTGTTGGTTTTGGGGAGCTCGCGAGTCGGTCGAGAAACCCGGTTTTTTCAAAAAACCGGGTTTCTGAGATGCTGAAAAACTCGGTTTTTTGAGAATACTTAACCGACTCTCTAACGCTAAATTCCGTTCTACCCAAAATGGCACCGGCGATCGCTCTCCATCCCGCCGATAAGTCACCCCATCAATTATCCCTTCTTTCCACCGAACCTCGCTAACGGCAACATCCGTTAAAATCTCTCCTTCATTAGTAGCGATCGCCCTAGCAATAGGTTGTACTAAACTGGTACCCATATCGTCTCTGGTTCCATTAAACGCCAACCCCTCGGGATTGCCAAAAAAATAGAAGTGGAAAAACTGCATTAATTCCCCTACACTTAACTTATCTGGAGCGTTCAAACTCGACTTAGCAAAAGGCAAAAAATACAAATCGTACAAACCCCGAGGAAAATCATCTTTTACCCATTCGGCAACAGAAATATCATCCAAACGTTCAAAAGTTTTAGCAGCTTGAAAACCGCCGATCGCCCTAAAAACCTCCCAATGTTTCGGATGAGTTAAATTAATTCCCCACCGCCAGCGATTGGGAGAAGAAAAAGTTAAATCTACCACGTTCCAAGGAAACGCATAACTACTCGGATAAAAGACTTCTGGTTGATATTTATTCTGATTAAAAACCACCGAATAGAAATCTAAAGAAACAAAATTATTAGTAATTTTTAATTCCTCAACCAAACTATTAAGATTATAATATTGAGGGAAAAATCCGTGGAACCCGTGTTCCATCATAAAAGATGTATCTCCCACCTGAATTTGCCAGCTAGCGATTTTACCTCCCAATTGAGGCGATCGCTCCAACAAAGTCACTTTAAAACCCCTTTTACTCAGTTCGTAAGCACAAGCCAAACCTGCCAAACCCGCCCCTATAATTACTACGCTTTTTCCTTGTTTTTCTGCGTTCAAATAGCGCGGCAAATCCAAAGTATCCTGCTGCCAAATAGTAGGCTGAGGCTTTTTAAATCGAGAGTATCCCAACAGACCCCCCGCGCTACCAACAGCAATTAATTTGAGAGCCGTCCGCCGAGAAATTGACGTTAACAGTGGCAGTTTATCTAATGATTCCATAATAATAAGAGATGCTCGCTAATTGACAACCAGAGTATTATAACCTAAAAAGGTCGGTAATGGGTAATGGGCGAGGCGAAAAATTAATCCACGGCAAATCTATTACCCATTACCTATTAGCCATTACCTATTACCATTTATTTTCTCAATTTTCCCCTGAAAATAATCCGCCCGATATCCTCCTAATTGACTTGCCAATTGTAACCCTCTTTCAAAAGCATTAATCGCCTGACGGTACTCTTCTAATTGAGCGTGAAGTTGCCCGATGCGATCGTAAGCTTCCATCATCCCATAGACGTTATAAAATTGTTGCTCCATCAACAATTGAACTTGATAGATATCTAAAGCGGATTCTTTTTTATCCTGAGACCAATAAAGTTCCCCCAACTTTTTCAAAGCTTCGCTGGCGCTATAAAATTGTTGAATTGATTGGGCAATTTCGTAAGCTTCCTGATAGTATTGGCTTGCTAAATTTAACTTGCCTAAAAGTTGATAATCGTCCGCAACCGCTATTTTTAATTCTGGTATTGGTTCGAAGTTTCTTTGACCTATAAAAACATTGGTTAGACGTTCTTTTGCAGTTATCGCCCTGAGAGGTTCTCCCGCGCGATCGTAAATAAAAGTTAATTGTTGCAAAGTCTCAATTTCGGTGGGAATTAATACCGGTTGTGAATTAGCATCCAGCAAGATAAATTCAACATTATCTTCTAGTGGTTCTTCGCCGGGTAAAAGATTTTCTTGTTCCTGAAAAGTAAGTAACTCTTCATAAGCGGTCGCCGCATTTTCATAATCTAACCAATTGAGATTTATCTGGGCTATAATTGCTAAAGTTTGCTTTACCAAAGTCGCGTTTTCTCTATCTTTTGCTTCTCCGAGCATTAGTTCGTAAACTTCAATTGTTGAATCTTTATCCCGGACTTCTTGAAAAGCTAAACCCAAAGCTTGCAGCAATGACAAATCGACAGTTTCTTCTAACTCAAATTCGTTTTTTAATTGTTCTAGTCGTTGAGTAATCCATCGTATTTGTAACTTTTGATTGAGATCCCAAGCGATCGCCGCCACCCGCCTCAACGCCGCCAACTCTTCCGCAGGCCCCAGATACCGTCGCAGTCGCAATTCCCGGTTCCAAATCTCAAAAGCAGTCAAACTATCTCCCGATGCGAGAAATGCCGCTGCTTCCTGGTTTAATTCATCCAAGAAAATTTCCAGTTGTTCTGTGGGATCGCCTTCGAGGTCGTCTCCCTCTGGCAGTCGGTAGAACATCGGATCGGGTTCGCTTTGCAGCAGCGGGTTGGGGGAAAATTGATTCGGCAGTTCTTCAAGTTCCTGTTGTCGTTGGGCAATCTCCACAGCGTCTCTGTGAGAAGTAATATATTGGGAAAGGTCGGGTCCGTTGGCATCAGAATTGGGACAAAAGTACAATAGGAAACTGTAGCTGAGGGCAACGCTGCCGAGTTTCAAAATGCCTCCTTGAAGGCGAAGCAGTCTTTGAGGGATTGAGTTTTGCATAGCTATTCGGTGGATGGTGGACTTTGAATTACGATCTATTTTTCTATTTTAGAACCAGATGCTATAGTTCGTTAAGAAATCTGTTTGAAAAAACGATTTTTTGTTGTCTAGAACGGGTGTCTCGCCTGTTGATTTGATATGCTCGATAGATTTAAGTTGATATGCGGCGATCGCTCTTATTTGCCAGTTTGGCGCGATCGTCTCTGGCAGTTAACCGCCGTAGGACTGCTCTTGATTTTTCTAACATCTTGTAGCGTTCCCCGAGTAGCTTCAGAAGACCGGGTTTTTTTAAATCTATCTTTAGATTTTCTCGGAGAGTACCAGTTGCCGCAAAACACTTTTGAAGAAGTGCCCGTCGGAGGTATTTCGGGAATTGCTTACGATCGCGTCAGCAGCAGCGTTAGCGGCAAACCCGGTTTTCGTTTTTATGGAGTTTCTGGCGACTCTGGCAAATACGCCCCACCTCGATTTTATACTCTCAGGTTAGCATTGACTTCCCCGGAGTCGGAGGAAATTGGAATTGCCGAGGTCGAGATTGAAAATGTCACCTTTCTTAAAAAGAAGGATGGCGAGTTTTTCTCCACTGGCAAACTCTATCCGGAGGGAATAGTTCTCTCTCCCAGAGAAACCGTATTTGTAGCTAGCGTTGGCAAGAGCGATCGCTTAATTCCGCCCTTAGTAGGAGAGTTCGATCTAAATACGGGAAAGTTATTTGCCAGTTTGCCGGTTCCAGACCGATATTTGTCCGAGGAAGCAGAGGGCGACGAACCCCAAGGAGTTCGAGACGGGCGCGGTTTCGATGCTTTGACTCTCGATCCGACGACCTTTAGTCCCGATGGTTTAGATCCGTTTCGCTTGTTTGTGGGAGTTGAATCTCCTTTATTGCAAGACGACGATGGTAATGGTGGGGGTAAGTTGCGAGTATTGCATTACGAGATCGCCGACCGAGCATCCCTATTAATCTCGGAAAATTTTTATCCCTTAGATGAGACCTTGGAATCTAGCGCCGACAGCAGTTTGGCAGATTTAGTCGCCTTGGGTAAGGGCGGTTATTTTCTCAGTTTGGAACGTTCTGGAGGTTTGTCTGGTAAAAGCAGTTTTTTTGGCAGTATTTTTGAAATCTTTAGCGGCGATGCCACCGACACTTCCAGAGTCGTTAGTTTGAAAGAAGAGTTACCAGGAGTCAAACCAGTTCGGAAAAAATTATTGTTAGATTTGGCAGATGTAGATATCCCTGGAGGAAACTTAAGCGGCATGACTTTAGGACCCCATTTGTCCGATGGTTCCCAAAGTTTAGTGGTTGTTAGCAACGAGGAAGTCGATGGCGCAGTGGTAAATCGGTTTTTATTATTTCGCCTCGTCGAGAGTTAATTCTGTTTTTGCAGGGGAAGGGGCGATCGGTTATTAGTCAAAAAAAACCTTGCAGGTATTAGAACCCGCAAGGTTTTTTTTGTTTTGAGAGCTGACAGGTTAGAAAAACCTGTCAGATAAAAGTAGGCAACAAAGACCTACATAATTTAAGCAGCGTTCGCGAGACTGTTGCTAGTCAGCAAGCGGAATTAATCGCGCACTTTCTAGTTCTTCTTCTTCTGCTTCGCTGCCACCACTTTCTCCCGACAAAGCAGCTCGCAACTGTGCGAGGGTAACAGTGTCATCGGGCAGCGTTTGCAGATTTACACCCGAAGCCGAACCCGGAAAACCTGCGGCAGGTTGTTCGCTACCATCTGGCAAGCGAACCACCAACTGAGCAGCTTGAGCTGTAGGAGCAGTACCACCAGTGCGGCCCACAGGAGCGACACCAATTAGGTTAGGCAACAAGAAATTGTTTACTCCATCGCCACCGTACTGAGTGCCCACTACCCGGAACAACGACTCGTTGCCTGCGATCGGCACCGAACGGCCATCTAGTGGTAGGAATCCTGGAGGAACATTCGTACCTGCAAACAGTACCACTTCTCCCACCAAGAAGCCTTGAGCTTGAACTTGTTGTGTCGCAATCATATAGATTAGCGGCGGACCAACTGGAGCAGGAGCTCCGGGAGGACCGGCAGGACCAACAGGACCGACAGGGCCTTGAGGGCCGGGAGGACCCGCAGGGCCGGGAGTTGCAGGACCGGGAGGACCGACTGGACCAACGGGACCAGGAGGACCGGCAGGACCGGGAGCCCCATCTAATCCGGGAACCCCAGCAGGACCGGGAGGACCAACGGGACCAGGAGGACCGGCAGGACCGGGAGCCCCATCTAATCCGGGAGCCCC
>CAZSTZ010000085.1:0-25161 GCA_964609515.1 uncultured bacterium
TTAGAAAACTTAAATACAGACACCACTAACAACTAACTTCCGCAACGAGAATTACCGATATGCGCATTTTTGGTTCTGGCTGTTGTTCTCGTAACTGTCTTACAACCGGTCGTACCCAAGTAATTATTTCTCCCGGTCCGTTAGAGAGAATGACAAGATCCATAGTTTTTAATTTCCTACTTTAGATTTTAGATTTTAAGATTTTTTAGTCCCCAAGATGACATTGGCGCAGGTTATCGGTAACAATATGAACCGCAAAGGAAATAAAAAGGGACTTTTTGCCATGACAGAGTTAATCGAGGCCGCCAAAAGCGGAGATGCCTCTCAAATACAAACATTGCTCGATGGTGGGGCCGACGTCAACCAACAAGATGAGGAAGGCTTAACGGCCCTCACCGCCGCCGCCGAAGCCGGTCATTTAGAGATAGTACAAAAACTGTTGGCCGCCGGGGCCGAGGTCGATGGGCGAGATAATGACGGTTGGACGGCCTTAATGGGGGCAGCAGCGGGGGATCGCGTCCAAGTCATCGAAGCTTTACTAGAGGCCGGGGCCGACGTCAACGCCAAAACCGATTTTGGCCTCACCCCCCTGATGGCCGCCGCCGGTAACGGCCAACTCGCCGCCGCCAAAAGGTTGTTAGAGGCAGGGGCGGACCTCAAGGCCAAGGATAACAATACCTGGACCGCCTTTATTTGGGCATCCTCTGAAGGCCACCAGGAAGTAGTGGCATTTTTGAAAGAGGTCCGAGAACGGGGGTAGTTTTTCGCAGCCAGCAGTTATACTATATAATACTCGTCAATTTTTTTGAGCATCAGAATGCAGGCAAATGTTACTCATAAAATTCGCCGGCAAATACCGTTTTTTATCTTGGTACTTTTGCCAGCTTTCCTCATGGGAATGCTGGTTTTTAAATACGGCGTAAATTTCCCTTTTTCCGACCAATGGCAGCTAGCCTCAATGTTCGAGAAAATCTACGCAGGCAACCTCTCATTTAACGATTTATTCGCCCAATTTCACGAAAGTAGAAAGTTTTTCCCGCGCCTAATTTTTATCGGTTTGGCTTATTTAACTAACTGGGACGTTAGGGCGGAAATGTGGGTAATTTTTCTGCTAACTTGTCTGGTTTCTGTTAACATTTATTGGTTGAGTTGTTTGACAATTAAGGCGAGTTTAAAGAATCGGTTGCTAATATTTGCTGTTGCCAATTTATTAATCTTTTCCCCCGCCCAATACGAAAACTGGCTGTGGGGAATACAAGTAGTTGTTTACCTTCCCATCGCCTGCATTACTGCCGGTTTGGTTTTAGCTAACAGCCAGTTAAACGAGAAAAGCAAACTTTTAATTGGTTTGTTTTTGTGTATTATTAGCACTTTTTCTTATGCTAATGGAATGTTGAGTTGGCTGCTCGTTTTTCCCGCGTTAATTGTTGGGAATTGCTATAAATGGCGAGAAGTATTCGAGCAAAAGTTGTTGATTTTTGGGGGGGCGATCGCTTTTCTAACAAGTATCGTTATTTACTTTTACGATTACCAAAAACCCGCCGACCATCCCAGTTTTACCGAAGCTTTATTTCGCCCTCTGGATACCGCGCATTATTTCTTATCATTTCTGGGGGCACCTCTGGGAATTAATAATTTAACTTTATCCACCAGCGTCGGCTTAATAGTTTTAAGTCTTTGGTTGGGTTTGACGGTTTATTTTTTACCTTTAATTATTAGAGATTTTAACTTATTTAAACGTTTGGTGGGATGGCAGGCGATCGCCGCTTATGCCCTTATCAGCGGTTTAGTTACCAGTTTGGGCAGAGTAGGTTTTGGCATCTCTCAATCTTTAGCCCCCAGATATACCGCTTTTTCCATCTATTTAATAGTAGCTGTTATTTATTTGCTGACAATTTTTGTTACAGAAATGAAGCCTAAAAAAGTAGCTAAAATAATCTCTTATTTCTTGGTAGGAATTGTCATAGTTTTGCAGCTAAATATTGTTAACGAAGCCATCCAGAGAATGAGCGATCGCCGCATTATCTTATTACAAAGCAAAGCTTGTTTGTTAACCGTTAACGTCATCCCAGACAACAACTGTTTGGTAACAAAACAAAAGTTAGACAACTTCCAACCTACCGCCACTATTTTAAACGAGTTAGGTTTTCTGAAACCCGGTTTATTAACAACTAATAAAATTGGAGAAATTGCTAAGATAAACAACGAGACAAATTACGGATATTTTGATACTTATGAGCTTGTGGAAGCCAATACTTATCTAGTTCGCGGTTGGGCGATATTACCCGAGAGAAAAGAACCGGCAGACGGAGTAATTTTGACTTATGAAAACTCCCAAGGAGAAGGAATCATCTTTAAATTAATTAATCAAAGATTCCCCAGACAAGAAATAGCAGAACACCTGCAAAATGCAGCTTATTTAAACAGCGGTTGGCAAACAGAAATTTCTGCAAAAGAGCTACCGTCGGGAACAATTAAACTCAACGCTTGGTCCTTCGATGCCAACACCGGGAAAGCTTATAAACTAAATCAAACTCATGTTGTAATTAACAATTAACAATTAACAATTAACAATGAGCATTGTAGGTCGGGCTCCGTGAAACGGAACCCAACATAGTAAAGTAATTAACAATTAACCAAAAATGAAAAACACGGACTATTCAATAGTAATACCCATATTTAACGAAGAAGAGATTATCCCCGAACTTTGGCGGCAACTATCGACAGTTTTACCTCGACTGGATGGCAGTTGCGAAGTAATATTTATTAACGATGGCAGCGTCGATGCTTCTCTGGAATTACTCGAAGAATTAAGCAGCAAACATCCAGAAATAAAAATTATTAGTCTATCCAGAAATTTCGGTCATCAATGCGCATTATCTGCCGGCATAGATAGGGCAAACGGCAAAGCAGTAATTCTCATGGATGGAGACTTACAAGATTCTCCAGAAGCGATAATTAGTTTTATTACCTTGTGGAAACAGGGATACGACGTCGTTTATGCCATCCGCCACCAACGCAAAGAAAAGTTTTTAAAGAGATTAGCTTTTAAAAGTTTTTATTACCTCCAAACCAAATTATCCGGCATAGCAATGCCAATGGATGCCGGCATCTTTTCCTTGATGGATCGAAAAGTGGTACTTACTTTACGGCAGATGCCCGAACGTAATAAATATATTAGCGGGTTGAGAGCTTATGCCGGCTTTAAACAAGTAGGCGTTTATGTAGAAAGAGGCCCCCGCTATCGAGGAGAGCCCAAAGTGTCCCTTTCCAAATTATTTAAACTTGCCTTTGATGGTATCTTTTCTTTTTCGACTATTCCTTTGAAACTGGCGACATTTTTCGGTTTAATTTGTGCCGTAGTTTCCTTTATTATCGGCTTAATCGGTCTTTTTTACAAACTGGTTTTAGGTCTGGAGTTTATGTCTTGGGCCTACGGTTTAACTACTACTTTTTTTATGGGAGGAGTGCAGCTTTTATTCTTAGGAATTATCGGCGAATATATCGGTCGAATTTACGAAGAGGTCAGACATCGACCTTATTACATCGTGGATAAAACTATTGGTTTTGAAAATAGGGAATAGGGAATGGGGAATGGGGAATAGCTAATCTGGTCATGGTTAATAAATTGTATTTCATTTCGGAAAAATAATCAATGAATTTTAAATACAAAAAACAGATAGAGGAACTTTCTATTCAATGCCCGCCATCCAACTATAAATCTCAAGAAATATCGGCTTTTAGATTTGTATTTGAAGCTGAAAACGACAAAGCTAAAAATAACTTTTTGCCTGTACTGATTATCAAACCGAAAAGACAGCTTAAGCCAGACAACGATACTGTAAAATGTCAAGCTTATGCTTTATCATTATTTGACAGTCAAGAAAACGCTGAAAAACGCTATTACAAGCTTAGAAAAAAAAATAAAAATATTAGCAAAACCCTTGGAGACTGTCTAGCTACAGGAACTATTGAAAAAACAGATGGCGTAGTTTCTGAAGTAGATAATAACGGTCACTTTAGTTTGCATGAATTTGAGAATACAGATTTAGCTGCAAAGTTTAAGATAATATCAACTCTAGAAGGAGGTTAAGCTTCTATGGAAAAAATACTAGGCTGCCAGTTAACTAAATTTCCTTTAAATCTTAAGGCGATCGCTGACTTAATCTATTTTGACGGTCCGCTACTTTCCATGTTTGAGAATAAATATGGAGATGTTTACTTTTACTATTGGTGCGATGGTGATGAAAATTATAATCGCTGGTTGGTTTTTCGAGTAGCTCAAAAAATGCTTGAAGAATACATTAGAGCGCAAATCTCTTTGGATAAATTAATCTTAAGTCCCGCAGACGGCTTTCTCTATTCCCTAGATATTGACGATAAATTAGAAGCTCAAAATACCTGCTTAATTCATCCAGAAAATTTGCCAGATACATATATTCCAGAAGCAGACTCTTACTACGATTTTGCCGATTTGAACCCAGCAACGAAAGAAGAAGATAGAGTAGCGATCGCCCGCAAAACATTGTTTGAAAATGTGTATGTCGAGAGCTAGCTAGTAGGGTGCGCATTGCGCACCTTACTCGTAATCTCAGAAACCCGGTTTTTTTAAAAAACCGGGTTTCTTGACCGGCACCTTACAACTCAAATAACTTAACTCTAAATCATGTTAACGAACAACAATTTAAAAACAATCTTGCCCCCAAAACGCTTCTATTTAATAACTCCTTTATTCCTCCTAGCATTGCTACCCGCCATCGTGTTAGGAATGCTAGTTTTGAGGTATAGCGTTAACTTACCATTTTGGGACCAATGGATGTTAATGCCGGATTTATTCTTCAAAATTCATCACGAAGGAGCTATTTCTTTTAGGGATTTAATCAAACAACACAACGAAAGTCGAAAACTATTCCCAAAATTGATTTTTCTAAATTTGGCATATTTAACTCATTGGGATGTCAGATATGAAATGTTGGCGATTTTTCTAATAGCTTGTTTCATTTCTCTAAGCATCTACGTTTTAAACCGACGCACTGTTGGCGGCAGTAAAATAAAAGGTTTAATTATTGCTTTTCTTGCCAATTTACTGATTTTTTCAACCGTGCAATACGATAACTGGTTTTGGGGCATTCAATTGGTAGTGTTCGTGCCGATCGCCTCCTTAACAGCCGCCATTTTAGTTGCCTACTCCGGCCTCAGTACCCCCGCCAAACATCTAAACGGTTTAATCCTTTCCATAGTCGCCACTTTTTCCTACGCCAACGGCTTATTATCCTGGATACTTTTTCCCTTAATTTTAGTCTTAACCGAGATGAAGTCTTGGTCGGATTTTGCTAAAAAAAAGCTGTTATTTATTCCCTGGATAATCGGTTTTATTGCCAGCCTAATTATTTACTTTAACGATTTTCAAAAACCCGAAAGCAGCCCCGGCTTTTCCAATGCAATTAACCACCCCATTAAAACCGTTCAATTTTTCCTAGCTTTTCTCGGTTCTCCCTTGGGTTCTGGAATTAAAGAAAACGAAATTACTACTTCAACGGTAATTGGTAGCATAGAAATAGTCGTTTTTTTAGGGATTATTTTCTATTTATTAAGACATCGGAAAAATTACAAGCTTTTCCATCGCAGTATCGGTTGGTTGGGAATAGCCTCCTATACCATCATTAGCGCTGCTGTTACGGCGGCGGGCCGAGTCGGTTTGGGATTGGAAACCTCCCAGCATTCAAGATATACCACTTTTTCCATCTATCTGTTGGTGGCTTTAATTCATTTAACCGTTATTGTTGCCGACTATTTTACCTCCAGAACAGGAGAAGAAGAAATAAAAGTAATTAAAAAATCTTTGACAAAAATTGGCTTATTTGCAGCCACATTTGCTTTATTATTTTTCCACTGGCAAAGCTTTAATTATGGAGTAGCAAAAATACAGGAATGGTACGGTTATCGTTTATCTGGGAAAAGCTGTCTGGCTTTTATTAACGTCGTGGAGAAAAAACAATGCATCAACGGCAACCTCGTTAATAATTACCCGTATGTTCTAGCAGTGGCAAATCAGCTTAATGGCATGGGTTTATTGAAACCCGATTTAGCGAAATCTCCTAATCTCAGAGAAATTGCCGCCAGTACAAAAGACGAAACAAAATATGGCGCTTTTGACGGTCTTCAAAAACTAGATAACGGCTTATTTCTTGCCAACGGTTGGGCAATTTTACCCCACAGAAAAGAACCTGCCGATGGGGTGCTTTTAACTTACGAAAACTTCAAAGGAAAACAGATTATTTTTGACTTGTTATTACCTCCCAGAACTCCCAGAAAAACAGTTGCTCAAACCTTAGATAATCCTGCTTATCTCGACTCGGGTTGGTTGGGGGTATTTTCTAACAGTTTGTTACCGGGAGGAGAACAAGTAAAAATCTCCGCTTGGGCTTACGATGCCAAAAACGGTAAAGCCTATAAACTGCATAACGATTTGTTAATAGGAAATAGGGAATAGGGAATGGGGAATAGGGAATAGGGAAAATTAGCCATTACCTATTACCTATTACCTAAAAAATAGTTACTTCTTTAGATTGGGTCAAATCGTTTTCTGTAGCTGTCAAACCCAAACTAGCACCGCCCTCGATAACTGCGAGAATATCGTCTTGAATTTCGAGGATTAAATCCGCCCCAGCAGGTCGCAAATTATAATCGTCGCTGGGGCGAATTATTAATTCAATAGAATCGCCATCGTTGGGGTCAAAATTTTGAATCAAAGCTTGACCTTCTCCCGCATAATAAGTTTGGACGATTACTTGCAATAAAGCGCGATTAGCAAAAGATTGACCGAAAACAAAAGTATCGGCACCGGCGCTACCAATTAAAGTATCAAACTCGCCGCTGCCGTCGCTTTCATAAAAGCGATCGCCCGTCTCGTTTAAACCAACTTCAACCCCCAGAATTTCCACGTTACCGACACCAAAAGCATCGATTAAATCGTCACCTTTACTGCCCACAAAAGTTGCTGTTCTCTCGGTTTCAAATTGTCCGAATAGTTGGTAATGTTCCCGACCGGTTTTAAAAATTCCCTCTGCCACCGCTGCCGCAACGCCGGGATTTTTAGCTAAATATTCCGGTTCAAAAAAGTTAGTAGCAAAACGATTTTCCCTAACTCCAAAACGGATGAAATGTTCCAAACCATTTCTAAAAGTTCCCCCTGCCACGAACTCCGCAATCTGGGAATTATTGGATAAATAAAAATCCTCGTTGTAATCTGGCGATATATTGGTACGACCTTCTTCGTAACCTGCCTCGATAAAATGTTCCAAACCAGAAACAAAAATGCCGTTTTCTACCGCCTCGGCTACTCCGGGATTATTTGCCAGATAAGTATCTTCGTCGTAGTATCTCGATACCTGGGTTCGACCTTCCTGGAGGCCGAAACGTTGAAAGTGTTCCAAACCCGAGGAAAAGATGCCTTCTTCGATCGCTTCTCTAACCGCTGGATACCTTTTTAGGTAATAATCTTCATCGAAAATCTCAAAATTCATTTTTGTATCTTCTTATAGAGGACTGGTCGAGAAACCCGGTTGTTTGAAAAAACCGGGTTTCTAACCATTAATGGCCGACTCCTTCCTTTGCCCTGTTGTTTCTTATTTAGAAAAAGTGGCCATAAGTTTCAGCAAAAAAGTCCAGCAGAAGGCCCTGGCCATTGGCTTTTTTCACCAAAAAGTTGTAAATTAGAAAGCAAATGTTAAAAATTGAAACAAAAACTTAACTTTTATAACCATGAGTAAAAAACCAGTCCACGCATTTTTCGTAGGTCGAGCCCTGGCCGAAGGAATTTACGAACAAGTAGAGAAGCTATTTACCAACGCCCTGAGCGAAATAAGTAAATTTGATGCAGAGCAAAGAGAAAGGCTGCGCGAATTTTCAGAACAAGTATTAGAACGGGCCGAACGAGAGGCCATGAGCGAACTCGAAGCCAGCGAAGAGAACGGCAACGCCCCTGGGACTAAGGTCCAGCCCAAAGATTTACAAGCAACCATCGACGAACTCAGGGCAGAAGTGGCCCAAACCAGGGCAGAACTTCAGAGCTATCGAAGTAACTCCGTTTAAAGCAAGAAAATTGCTAATTGTTAATTTTCTACTAACCATTCCCGATTCCCGATTCCCCATTCCCAATTCCCAATTCCCCAAGATAGATAATAACCAACTAAAAAAGTGTCAGTTCTCGTTGAAAAGCCCTTTGAACCCGAGGAAAACGGAAAATCCCTAGTAGGAGGCCCATTGCTAGAAACAGCAGGCAAAAGCTATAGCGATAAAGCCTATCGCTGGAACCGCGACAATTACTCCCGTCACCGTCGCTACATCGACATTTGGGCCTTCGTATTAAGCTGGCTGACGTGGCTGTGGATAGACAGCAAAGAGTGGAGCTACGGTAAGGGAGGCATCACAGAAGAAAAGAAGAACGTTCGACGGCGCAAGCAAGCGGCCTGGGTAAGAGAAAGCTTTCTCGAACTGGGGCCTACTTTTATTAAGCTAGGGCAATTATTCTCCACGAGGGCAGATCTATTTCCCACAGAATACGTCGAAGAACTTTCCAAACTGCAAGATAAAGTCCCAGCCTTCAGCTACGAACAGGTAGAGGCGATCGTCGAACAAGACTTAGGTAAAAAAGTCGAAAAACTCTACCGAAACTTCGACCCCATACCCCTAGCAGCAGCAAGCTTGGGTCAAGTCCATAAAGCCCAACTAAAAACGGGAGAAGAAGTAGTAGTAAAAGTCCAAAGGCCGGGGCTAAAAAAGCTGTTTCAGATAGATCTAGCCATCCTCAAAGGCATCGCCCGCTACTTCCAAAACCATCCAAAATGGGGCAGAGGGAGAGATTGGGTGGGCATCTACGAAGAATGCTGCCGCATTCTCTGGCTGGAGATAGATTACCTAAACGAAGGCCGCAACGCCGATACTTTTCGCCGTGACTTTCGAGGCTACGACTGGGTAATGGTGCCGCGAGTGTATTGGCGATATACGGCACCGCGAGTTTTGACTCTAGAATACGTTCCCGGTATAAAAATCAGTAACTACGAAGCCTTAGAAGCTTCGGGACTGGATCGAAAACTTTTAGCCAGACAAGGGGCGGAAGCTTACCTGCACCAACTTTTGGGCAACGGCTTTTTTCACGCCGATCCCCACCCGGGCAATATCGCCGTCAGCTCCGAAGGGGCCCTGATATTTTACGACTTCGGCATGATGGGGCAGATTACTTCTAACCTCAGAGAGAAACTGATGCAGACTCTCTACGGTATTGCCTCCAAGGATGCAGAACGAGTGGTTGCTTCTTTGATAGACTTAGGGGCTTTGGTGCCGACGGGAGATATGGGACCTGTGCGGCGATCGATTCAATATATGCTCGACAATTTTATGGATAAGCCTTTCGAGGAACAGTCGGTGGCTGCTATTAGCGACGACTTGTACGAAGTTGCTTACGACCAACCTTTTCGGTTTCCGGCTACTTTCACTTTTGTGATGCGGGCTTTCTCGACTTTGGAAGGGGTAGGCAAGGGCTTAGACCCGGAGTTTAACTTTATGGAGGTGGCACAACCGTTTGCCATGCAGCTAATGTCTAATGGAAATTCCCAAGAAACAGGTACTCTTTTTAACGAATTAGGTCGCCAAGCGGCTAAGGTTAGCTCTACCGCTTTAGGTCTGCCTCGCAGAATTGAGGATGTCATTGATAAATTAGAACAAGGCGACATCCGAGTTCGAGTCCGATCTACAGAAACAGACCGCGTAATTCGCCGCCTGAGTAGCACTCAGATGGGAACCAGCTATGCTTTATTGACTGCAGGCTTTACCGTGTCGGCTACTATCCTATTTGTTTCCGATAAACTCGCTGTGGCGATAATCGTTTTGTTGTTGGCAGTGGTGATGGGATTTGCTTTCATCCGACTGCTCAGGCGTATAGACCGTTTGGATAAAATGATGTAGCAGGCAAGAGGCAAGAGGCAAAAGGCAAAAGGGAAGAAATCTTTATTCCCCGTAGAACAGGCATCCTGCCTGTTCCCCATTTTCTAGATAAATTTTCATTATTTGACTAACTTTATGAAACGTTATTTTGCAGGAACCACCGATAAGGGATGCGTTCGCTCTGTTAATCAAGATTCTTATTATATGGACCCCGACGGGCGTTTTTTTATAGTTGCAGATGGCATGGGGGGACACGCGGGCGGTCAAGAAGCAAGTAAGATTGCTATTGACGCGATGACAACTTACCTCAATACTCACTGGCAAGATTCCTTACCCTCGCCCCAACTGCTCGAAGAAGCTTTTTTCAAAGCTAACGATGCAATTATGGCGGACCAACAGAGCCATCAAGAGCGATCGGATATGGGCACTACTGCGGTGGTGGTGCTTTTTCGAGATGAAAAGGAAAAGGTTTGGTGCGCGAATATGGGCGATTCTCGCATCTATAGATTGCGAGGTAAGAATTTAAAACAAATTACAGAAGACCAAACCTGGGTGGCTCAAGCGGTGAGGCAAAATGCTTTGACTCCCGAACAAGCTCGCATCCACCCTTGGCGTCACGTTCTGTCCCAGTGTTTGGGCCGGGAGGATATGGGGGCGGTGGAGCTTGTATGCGTAGAGGTGCGACCGGGCGATCGCTTGTTGCTTTGCAGCGATGGTTTGACGGAGGAACTGCCAGACGAAGAGATAGCTCCTTTGGTAGCAGATACCGACTCCGACTGGCAAACTATGGTGCGGGATTTGGTGGAAGCTGCTAAGGAAAAAGGGGGACGGGATAATATTACGGTACTGGTAGTTGCTCTGGAGTAAGAATAATGACTGGAGTTATCGGTTTAATTAGCGGTACTTCTGTGGATGGTATCGATGCGGTTTTAACTAATATTACTGTCGTAGATACTAACGAATTGAGGGTGGAACTGTTGGCAGGAGAGACTGTCCCTTATCCAGAAGAGTTGCGATCGCAAGTTCTGGCCGTTGCTGGAGGTGCATCTATTTCAATGGCCCAACTGGCAGAATTAGACGAGGCGATCGCTGCTGCATTTGCGCAAGCGGCCTCGACAATTAACGCCGGCTACGATAAAGCCCAACTAATCGGCTCTCACGGTCAAACTGTCTATCATCGCCCGCCAGAGAAGACCGACAACATTCGACTCGGGTATAGCGTCCAACTGGGTAGGGGGGCGACGATCGCGCAATTAACCGGTATTTCCACGGTTTGTAATTTTCGCGCTGCGGACATAGCTGCCGGGGGGCATGGAGCTCCTTTGGTTTCTAAGGTGGATGCTTATTTATTGAGCGATAAAAAGAGCGATCGCTGCGTTCAAAACCTCGGCGGTATCGGCAACCTTACTTATTTACCTGCCAGAGAGAGCTTTTCTGAGGAATGGTGCGATCGCGTCGTCGGTTGGGACACCGGGCCGGCTAACAGTTTGTTAGATTTAGCGGTACAAAGGCTATCTGGGGGCAAGCAAACTTACGATAAAAATGGAGCCTGGGCGGCTAGGGGAAGTTCCTGTCAGGAGTTAGTAGAAAAGTGGTTGCAGCAAGACTTTTTCCAAGAGCAACCGCCAAAGTCAACGGGACGAGAATTATTTGGTAAAGAGTATTTAGAAAACTGCTTTGCCGATGCGGCAAATTACGATTTAAGCGATGCAGATTTTTTGGCAACTCTAACGGAATTAACGGCAGCTTCCATAGTTTTAAGCTATCAAAACTTTTTACCAAAAATGCCAGAACAGGTTTTATTGTGCGGTGGGGGCAGTCATAATTTGTACTTAAAAGAAAGACTGGAGAAATTGTTAGGAAAGGTAGAAGTTTTAACTACTGCGGAAATGGGGTTAAATGCGGATTTTAAAGAAGCGATCGCTTTTGCAGTATTAGCTTATTGGCATTATCTCGGCATTCCCGGAAACTTGCCCCAAGTAACGGGGGCAAAAGCGGCGGTATTGTTAGGGGAAATGTTTAACAATTAACAATTAATAAAGCGATCGGTCATTACAGCGATCGGTCTGGAAAATGCTAAGATAATCCATAACTAGCGATTAAAAGGATCGTAAAACTATGAGCGATTTACAAGAAACCTTAAATTCCGTTAGATTTGTAGTAGATGCTAAAGGCAACAAAACAGCAGTCCAATTGAGCATTACTGCTTGGGAAGCCATACTAGATTGGATCGAAAATCGGGAGGATGAAGCTATTGTTAAAGAGGCGATAAGGGAGTTCAAAAATGCTGGCGGCAATCCCCAAAAAGCGGGATGGCTAGATTGGGATGCAGTTAAGGATGAATGGGATAAAGATTGAAATTGAGGCAGAGATATGTATAGCAGTCCCATTTGAGTCGTGTAAAAAAATTAGCCGATTGAGGCAATAGGCAAGAGGCAATAGGCAAGAGTAGGGAATAGGAAAAAGGGAAAAGTAAATAAGAAAAGATTATTTTCCTGTAGATATTGATTATTGGGAACCCAGACGAATTAGGGTTGATTCGTGGCGAATAGTTTATGCTGTTGATGATGCTTTTGAACAGGTGGCAGTTTTAGCTATTAGGGAACGTCCGCCTTATGATTATGACGATCTAACGGAATTGTTGACGCAGTTAGAGTAATACCATTTTAATAAAGTTCTGGTAGGCTTTAATTCTTAAGCCCCCCGATGTTTTGGGGGGTTTGGGGGGATCCAAGTCTTTCACATCTTTAACAAATTGGTATAAACTAAATCGTTTCACTGTAGAACAGGCACTCTTAGATAAGTTGCCTGTTCTTTGAGTTGGATTGTTTGGAAGCGATCGCTACCTACAATTAGCAATTCCCCAGTTACGGTATTTGCAAATCGGTTTTTTGCGCGATCGCCCCTGCCAACCCCTTAAAATCTAGGTAAATCTTTTTCACCAAGGAACTATGTCCCCCAATAGCCCCATCGGCCGGCTTCAAGTGAAACATCGGTTTGCGAGCTTCCTGAGCCATGGGCATCATGCTCTGGTAGTTCTTCAGTAAAGCCAAGCAATGAGGATCCTCTGTAATAGGTATCTCGTTATTCTCTGGCAGATTTAATACATCTTTTTGATAAACAGAAGGAATGCTAGCGATCCAACGTTGATAAGCCCTCACCGGGCGATCTAATCGTGCCGCGTGTTGCAGAACTACATAACCCACAGGTTCCATGGGCCCCTCTGGCAACATCAAATCTTGAGCAGGGTTGCGCTGTCGTCGTTCGTGCCAATCTTCCCGCCACCGTCGCAAGGCAGGGCCGAGGTTGCGCAAACCTTGTAAGGAAAATAAATCCGGTGAAAGCGGAACAACAACGTAATCTGCGGCAATTAAAGCCGCACGGTTAATGGCTCCTAAATTAGAACCTAAGTCAACTAAGACCGCATCTGCTTCGTGGGTTGTAGCTGAAGAATAGATCGTTCTCCAAAAAGCAGACATCACGCGAAACGCACGCTCGTCACCATCCATACATTTCGGCCAAACCTCCGAGAGTTGTTCTTCAAAACGCGAAAGCGATAAATCCCCGACCAACAATGCCAGGTTGGTGTCTAAATATTCTTCGATATATTCTAGGTGGGGTTCGGCGATATCGCCAGTTCCTTTAATCAAAGGTTCGACGCAGCCGAATACAGTGCCGGCGCGGTCTCCTTGCCAGAGTTCTTCTAAGCGATCTTCTTCCAGAAAGGCAGCAGTAAGGTTAGCTTGAGGATCTAGGTCTGCCGCGACAACCCGCAAACCCATATCTCTATACATCCAAGCTAAATGATACACCAAGGAAGTTTTGCCAACTCCTCCTTTGTTGTTAAAAAAAGCAATAATATTCATGGTTTTTTCCTGATGGTGACTAGCAAACGGGTATCTTCAACAACGAACTCCGGGCCTGGGTTGCCGTTTTCTTTTAATTTATTGCGAGCAAGAGAGATGCCAAAACCAAATTTCTGAACGTAGCCTAAATTTTTCATTGCTTCCGCCAGATGGGGGTTTCGATAGTCGGTTATCCCCGGTTGACCGAAGTTTTGGCGGTTCACCTGACCGAAAGGGCCACCGGGATTGTGGATTTCGATGCGATCGCTAAACCAATAAATGCGGACCGGCGCATTAGTTCCTTCGTAACTGCGGTGCATCACAGCATTTCTGGCTAATTGTTGCAGTGCCACTATGGGATAATCCGGTTGTCTGATTTCTACTGGTTGGGCGGTAATGTCTGACGTCACGGAGATGTGCGCTTGAAATGTTTCATCTAACATCCGCAACAAATCTGAAAGGGGACCGAAGATCTCCTTTTGGTCTTTAATGGGATCCGTTAACTCCGTTCCCTCAATGCGGAGAAACTGAATATAAGCACCGGGAACAAACTGTGTGGGGTCGTTTGCTAATACTAGCACTCCTAAAACAGTTGGTTCGCCATCAACTGTTGTCAACCGCATCGAAGCTAGCTGTTGTTCTGCGGTTCGTTGATTTTCCTCAATAACTTCTATTGCCAGAGATGAGGGCAGATAAACTCTGCGAAAGAGTTCTAAGTCGAGGTCGTCGAGACTCGCCGACGGTAGCGATCGCAAGTCGAAAGGCAAGTCTTTGGAGCGCCGTTTTTCATTCAAACGCCGCTCTTCTTCCGGGGTAGCATTAGCTCGACGGGGCCCCACGCGAATCCAAGTGCGTCCGTTGAAGCGCACTGGTGGCGCATCTGATGGTTGAACGATAATAACTGCCAGCTCGCAGCCACCGATAGTCCGCTTTTGAACGACTATGGATGGGAAAGGTAAGATATTCCCATCGGAACGCATATCGGTAAGGGTAAGTAGGAGTTGGTCGGTTATCGACAGATTGGCGCAACTGCCGTCATCCTTAACGCCAATAAAGATGACTCCCGGTTTTTGGTGGTTTGGCAAGTCGTTAGCAAAAGCACAGATAGTTTGACGAATTGCTTTTCCGTCAGATGTGGAGGCTTTGCGTTCGACTCGATCCGATTCGATGTCATTTAGCAGGGTTTCTAGCTCTCGATCTTCCATTGAAATATTCCGAGGAACGTTCATCTATTATAATAGCATGGTTGCGGTTAAAAAAGACGATCTAAGTCGTTACTACGAACTATCGCGCTCATCGATTACTACGAACGGGGCTGCTTAATAGGAATCGTAATCGCAAACTCAGTTCCCGCGCCCACTTCCGAGAAACAATCCAATTGTCCCTTGTGTTTTTCCACCACAATTTGATAGCTAATAGACAGGCCCAGGCCGGTACCGCTGCCCACGGGTTTAGTAGTAAAGAAAGGATCGAAAATTTTACCTCGTACAGATTCGCTCATGCCCGCGCCATTATCAATAATCTTAATTGCGATCGCGTTAGAACCCGCCACCTGGGTGCGAATAGTCAGAGTTGGCAAAATCTCGGATAATTCTTCAGAGTCGGGCAAAACATCCCCATCGCTTCCCAACTGGCGGCGTTTGTCTTCCAAAGCATCGAGGGCATTAGCAATAACATTCATAAAAACTTGATTCATCTGACCGGCATAACACTCGATTTTTGGCAGTTCTCCGTAATCTTTAACTAGCTGAATGCCTGGGATACCGCCGGGCTTAGACTTGAGACGATTTTGTAAAATCAGTAAGGTACTCTCGATGCCCTCGTGGATATTTACCGCCTTAACCTCCGCCTCATCCAAACGGGAGAAATTGCGCAAAGAAACAACAATTTGACGAATGCGATCGGCACCCACTCGGATCGACTTCAAAATTTTCGGAAAATCTTCCAGCAAAAAATCTAACTCTATATCTTCTATTTTCTCTTGAAGTTCTGAAACCGGAGCCGGATAATGCTGCTGGTAGAGTTCGAGTAAGTGCAAAAGGCTGTCGCCGTACTCCGTGGCATAGCTAACATTACCGTAAATAAAATTAACCGGGTTGTTAATTTCGTGAGCGATACCCGCCACCAATTGACCCAAAGAAGACATTTTTTCAGTTTGAATCAATTGGGTTTGAGCTTGTTGGAGTCGTTTGAGAGCATCTGCCAGCTCGCGAGCTTGGGCCTTAGCTTGGAAAGCAACCTCGCGACTTTGACTGTATAGTTCCGCTTGATCTATAGCGATCGCCAAACGATCGCTCACCGCATGAAGCAATTCCACCTCCGTATCCAACCAAGGGCGAACGCTAGTATGATGCCCGCAGACCAAAACCCCAATTTTACCCGACTGAGTTTCTATTGGCAGAGACAAAAACGACTGCATCCCCAAACTGATGATACAATCCCGCATTTCCGGATCGAACATCAAACTCAAATCGTCAACCCGCACGATTTCCAATCGCAAACACTTCTCGGACCAAGAACCGAATTGAGAGAGAGGATATTCTCCGATAAAGCTTTCCAAAGTCACGTCTTTAGCCTCGTTAACCACCTCCCAACTATCCTCAGAACGAATCGAAACGCCTCCTTCATTTTTATCGGTACCAAAATGATACCAGACAAAATAACAGCGCTCGACCTGTAGCAAACTTCTCACCTCGCAAACCGCCGTTTCGAGAATAGTATCCAGGTCGAGAGAATTGCGGATTTGATTGGCCAAACTGTTCAGCAATTCTTCGTGTCTGGCAATTTCTCGGTATTTAGCCTCCGATCGCTGGAGTGCCAGCAGCGCTTGTTTGCGTTCCGTCACATCCACTGCCAAACCAATTAAAGCGATCGCCTCTCCACCATTATCTTTAACTTTCGCCGTAATCGTTTCTAGTTCGTGGAGCTCGCCGTCAGCAAAAGCAAAGACTCCCTCCGAGCGATAGGGAGTGTTTTGTGCCAAAGCAGCAGCATCGGCAGCCCTCAAATTAGCCGACTCCGCCTCTCCCAAAAGCTCGGAATAATGAGACGCTGCCAAAAAGCGAGATTCGGGAATGCCCACGTCGAAACAGAAAGTCCTGTTAACAAATTGCATCTTGCCCTTAGTATCCGCCATCCAGATCCAGATGGGAGCGTTATTGAGGATAGCTCTGAGAGTTTTTTGTTGCTTGGCTAATAGTTTTTCTGCTTGTTTGCGATCGCTGATATCCGTAATCGTACCGACGTAACCGATAATTTCTCCATTTTTTCCTCTTTCCGGCACTGCTTGAGTCAATACCCAGATAATTTCCCCATCGGTTCTGACCATCCGATACTCCGTATTAAACCGTTGTTGGCTTTCTACGGCTGCCTGCCATTCTCGGTAAGTCCGCCCTCTATCTGCGGGGAAGATGGATTTCGTCCAACCATTTCCTTTCGCTTCCTCTGGGGGAGTGCCAGTCATCCGAGCCCAGCGATCGTTGACGTACAAACAGTTTCCTGCAACATCGGCGCGAAAGATTCCCACCGGGGAGACTTCCGTTAAAGTTTGATAGCGATGCTCGCTTTCTCGGAGAGCCGCTTCTGCTTGGAAGCGATCGCTAACATCCAAAACCTGGGACCATATCGACACCAGATTCCCTTTCTCATCCAAGAGAACGGAATTATACCACTCGCAATAAACTATCCTACCGTCTTTGGTGTAATTGCGATTAGTCAGGGTACTTCGGGGTTGAGAGCCGTCCCTGAGAGATTCTATGACACCGGCCACAGCTTCCAAGTCTTCATCAAAAACAAACTTCCATTCAGTAGCATTTTTACTCATCACTTCTTCTGGTTTCCAGCCAAATAGTTTTTCTGCTTGCTGGGACCAACGCCGGACTCGAAAATCGTTATCAAACTCAATAACTGCTAAGGGGGAATTATCCAGATGGAAAGTTAATTGTTTAAGAGCTTTTTTTAGTTGAACTTCGACATCGAGGCGATCGCTAATATCGTTTAAAATAACAGTCAAGATTTTTTCCTCTCCCAGAGTCAATTGAGAAATAGAAGCTTCTGCCGGAAATTCCCTTCCATCCTTGCGCAAACCCCAGATTTTTCCCCGTTGGTTCATCTTTCTAGATATTTCTTTGGCATCCTTGACAAATTCTCCGATGTACTCTTTATGTTTGGCGGCAAAACGCTCTGGCAAGAGCAAATCTAAGGATTTTCCTAAAACCTCCTTTGCTTGGTAGCCAAATATTCTTTCTGCCCCCTGATTGAATAAAATTATTTTTTGATTTTCGTCTATAGAGATAATAGCATCGTTCGCAATTTCTAGTATGCCGGAAAAACGTTTTTTAGAGGCATTTAACTCCGCTTCTATTTGCTGGCGTTCTTTAATTTCTGCCGCCAATTCTACCGGACTTGGAAGCGCCAAAGCTTTAGGAATTAAAGGCACCATAATTATTGCAGTTAATATAGAGATTATGGCAGTAATAGCTTTAAGAAATCCCCAAATCCAGTAATCGGGATGCCAGAGAGTCCATACTGCCATTAAATGGGTGAGACCGCAGGCAACAATAAACCCTCCAAATAGGAGGAAGATGTGGGGATAAGGCAAATCTTTTCGCTGGCGAACGAAATAAATAATTCCTAAAGGAATTGAAAAATAAGCTAGGGCAATTAACAAATCGGAAGAGAGATGAAGTCCGATTAACTCAGGCTGCCAAAGGTAGCAATCACCGTAAGGGATAAATTGTCCTGCCAAGAGGCTGCTTAATAAAAAATTCATAATTCCACATCCCAATTATTGGCTAGATTATAACATCGGCTTTGCTTTTTTTCCAGTTTTTCTCTATAATTAGAGCCGTTGAATTTATCAAAGCACCATTGGAGCTTTCCATAATGTCTGTTGAATGCGAGACCGAACTAGAAACAGCCGTAGAGCAACGGCGTAACTTTGCCATTATTTCCCACCCCGACGCGGGTAAGACTACTTTAACAGAAAAACTCCTCCTGTACGGGGGAGCCATCCACCAAGCCGGTGCCGTTAAGGCGCGGCGGGCCCAACGCCATGCCACCTCGGATTGGATGGCGATGGAGCAACAACGGGGAATTTCTATTACTTCAACAGTATTGCAATTTGAGTACAAAAAATATCAAATTAATCTGTTAGACACTCCCGGACACCAAGATTTTAGCGAAGATACTTATCGGACTTTAGCGGCGGCGGATAATGCCGTAATGTTGGAGGATGCCGCTAAAGGTTTAGAACCACAAACTCGCAAATTATTTGAAGTATGTAAAATGCGAAGTTTGCCGATTTTTACCTTCATTAATAAATTAGACAGGCCGGGCCGAGAACCCTTAGAATTGTTAGATGAAATCGAGCAAGAATTGGGGTTAAAAACTTATGCGGTAAACTGGCCTATTGGCATGGGCGATCGCTTTAAAGGTGTCTTCGACAGGCGCAAGCAAAACATCCATTTATTCGAGCGTACCAGTCACGGCAGCCACGAAGCAAAAGACACGGTAATTAAGCTGGGAGATCCTCGCATTGAAGAACTGTTAGAACCAGAGCTTTACTATCAATTAAAGGAAGATTTAGAACTGCTCGAAGAATTAGGTTCCGACCTAGATTTAGAACAAATTCATACTGGAAAAATGACCCCGGTATTTTTTGGCAGTGCCATGACTAATTTCGGGGTTCAATTATTCTTAGATGCCTTCTTAGAATACGGTCTAAAACCGGGCGCTTATAACAGCACAATTGGAGCAATTCCCCCTAGTTATCCAGACTTTACCGGTTTTGTTTTCAAATTGCAAGCAAACATGGATCCCAAACACCGAGACAGGGTGGCATTTATCCGCGTTTGCACCGGCAAATTTGAAAAAGATATGACCGTAAATCACGCCCGAACTGGTAAAATAGTCCGCCTATCTCGCCCGCAAAAATTGTTTGCCCAAGACCGGGCATCCATTGAAATTGCTTATCCTGGGGATGTAATTGGTCTGAACAACCCGGGAGCATTTGCGATTGGCGATACTATTTACAACGGTCAGAAATTAGAATACGAAGGAATCCCTTGTTTTTCCCCAGAAATATTTGCTTATTTGCGCAATCCCAATCCTTCAAAATTTAAACAATTTCGCAAAGGAGTTAACGAATTGCGCGAAGAAGGGGCCGTGCAAATTATGTATTCCGCAGACGAGTCGAAACGAGACCCCATTTTGGCCGCAGTCGGTCAATTACAATTAGATGTAGTTCAGTTCCGCATGGAGAACGAATATGGGGTAGAAACGCGGGTAGAAATGCTACCTTTTAGCGTGGCGAGATGGGTAGCGGGAGGTTGGGAAGCTTTGGAAAAAGCCGGACGTTTGTTTAATACCGTTACGGTAAAAGACAGTTGGGGCCGACCGGTTTTGTTGTTTAAAAATCAATGGAATTGTCAGCAGGTAGAAGGCGACCATCCAGAGTTACAATTAAATACAACTGCCCCAGTAGTTGCAGGTAAGGAACCCGAATCTTTGTAACAATTTGGGAATCGTTGGCAGCTCCCGAGTGCAGGTGGATGTAACGGGTGGGTTGCTGGTGGGGAATGGGGAAAATCCTTCCCCTTGGCGGGCCCAGAAACCGGGTTTTTCGCAAAAACCCGGTTTCTTAATACTCCTTGGACGCGATCGCCTCCTCAGAAAACATTTCTTCTAACAAAAGATAAAACTCACATCCAAAAAGCGAGTTTTACCGTGGGCGCAAGGCATAATAACGCGATCGCTAAATTTGGACTTTTTGACCTTCTCCGGGCACTTTTTCTAGGCAAAAATCGTCAACGAGTCTTGCAGCAGTTGATGGCCAAAATTGTCAAAAGCTCCCGAACAGGCTCGATGGAGGCAGTAAACTCTAGTTGGACTCTAAAACAGTTATTGCTAATTGCTAATTGGGAACTTGCTAATTGCTAAAGATTTTTCTAGGAGGGCGCAAAAACCGTGACTCAGGAATTTTTAATTTCAGTAACTCCAGTAAAAGGGAAACCCGATGAATACATCGTGCGCACCGAACGAGTCGCACCAGGAGTTCCCCTAGCCGAAGAACAGGTAAACTGGCCTGTAGAAAATTGGCAAGGACTTGCTCGCCAATTGTTAAACGACCCCTTGTGGGGCTTGTTGGAGGGAAAGGCAATTCTGGAGCTCGATGGGACCAATAAGGAAAAGGAAATTCCCAATTTGGTCGCTTTGGGCCAAGAACTTTACCGCAGCCTTTTTTCGGGGACTCTGCGGGATAGCTGGAATTGCGCTCAAAGCATCGCTCATAATCGTTCGGAAGTGCTGCATTTGCGTTTGGGACTCAAAGATAGACGTTTGCCGCAGTTGCCTTGGGAAATAATGCACCGGGGCGATCGCCCTTTGGCAACCGGCACCGATGTGGTCTTTTCTCGCTATCAACCGAGTACCAGTTTGCTAGTTGGCATCCGGAAAGTGCCGGTTAACCAACCTCTAAAAATTTTAATGGCGATCGCCGCCCCGAGCGATCGAGAAGGTCTGGAAGTAGCGCAAGAATACCTCCAGCTAAAAGAAGAACTTAGGGAGGAAAATACCTCCGAAAAACGACAAATTCAACTGGACATTCTGCAGCAACCAAATCGAGAAGAACTCACCCAAGCTCTCGAACGCGGTCAATATCAAGTTTTCCACTACGCCGGTCATAGCAACTGGGGTACTTCCGGGGGCGAGCTGTATCTGGTAAGCGGTAAAACGGGTTTAACGGAAAGTTTGAGCGGCGACGATCTTGCCGGGTTGTTGGCTAATAACGGCATTCAAGTGGCAGTGTTTAACTCCTGCCGGGGTGCTTATAGCGAACCGGCAGACTCGACCAACGGACAACCAGCTCCTAATTTAGCGGAGGCTATAGTCAATCGCGGGGTTCCGGGGGTTCTGGCAATGGCAGAACGCATTCCCGATGCAGTATCCATCGCCCTAACCCGACTTTTTTATCGCCACCTCGCCAAAGATTCCGCTTCGGTGACTGAGAGTTTGAGCAGGGCCCGACAAGGGCTCGTTTCTGCCTACGGTTCTGAGAAATTATACTGGGCTTTACCTGTTCTCTACGTTCATTCGGCTTATGACGGCTATTTGCTCGCTAATAAGGAGGAAAGCGAAAAAAGCGAGGAACTGAAAATAGATGTTGAATCTCTCCGCCAGCAGCGGGAACGCAATAAGACAATGGCTTTATATGCTGAATTACAAAAGTTGGCAAAAGCCAATCTGGCTGAAATGCAAGATTTAGAGCCCAAGAGCGATCGCTTAGAATATAAAGAAGAAAAACTCCCCGGAGATGATTTCAAACTGCCTATCTACGGGTTTGAAGAAGATGGGGAGTTGGAGGATGTAGATTTGCCTTTAGACGACTTGGAGTATGGGGAGGGCGATCGCTCTGAGGAAGATTCTGCTTTGGTGGCGGAAATTTTCGGGGAGGTAACTAATTCCGAACTGGCACGAAAACCCGAACCGGGGGGAGCGATCGCTTTAAATTCCCCCCAGAAAGCAGCCCTGGCAATTAGCGAGAGTCGGCAAAATACCGATAACCCACCTTCAACCGATAAGAATAAAAAAGTTAAGCCTCGGTGGCGCAATCTTTTAAAAGTTAGTGTGCCTTTAATTTGGGTGGCAGCGATGGGTGTTGGTACTTGGTTTTATTTGAACCGAGGCCCCCAACCGGCAGCTCTATTGCCCTCCCCTCCACCGGATCCCGTAATTGTTAAAAAAGCCAAACCTATAAAAGAGCCGATGGACCTCGACTCTGCTCGTACCCGGGAGGTAACGGCGAAGGCGATCGAGTTTGTGAGTCAAAACGACCTTGCCGAAGCGAAATTAGCTATAGAATCTCTCCTGGATCTCGGTGCCTTATGGGAAGCAAAGGCCGCTCTTGCCGCCGTGCCAAACGAGCTTCAAGACGACCCTACGATTCTCTTTCTTCAAGGTCGCTTGGCCTGGCAGTTCGTTCGACAAGGCGATAACAATTATAGTGTAGAAGATGCCCGTCGTTACTGGCAGCTCGCTGTCAAAAAAAATCCCCATTCTATTGAGTATCGCAACGCTTTAGGTTTTGCTCATTATGCAGAAGGAAACTTAATTCAAGCTTATCAAGCTTGGCTGCAAGTGACAGATATGTTAAATGCTTCTGGTGCGGAAAATCTCTTTGACAGCGGTGGGACTAATGTAACTTATCAACCTGCTGCTTCTACTACTATTTCGTCGGAGCCATCTCTCGCACAAATTGAGTTTCTCAATGCTTATGCGGGCATCGGATTGTTTTTCCTGAAATCCGCCGAGAATCTACCCCCAGAAAAGAAAGCAATTCCATTGAGTAAGGCGATTAAATTTCGTCAAAAAGTGATGAGCGATGCCCCGGTGAATTTTCAACCTTTTGAGCTTTCTCAGAATTGGATGTGGTCGGAGAATGCGATTAGAGATTGGCGGTTGTTATTGAGTAAAAAATAGGGGGGTGCATCTTTGGGGATATTTATCGGTAATTTGGAAACCCGGTTTTTTCTTGGAAAAACCGGGTTTCTTGGTTCTGGTATTTACAGAGGCAAATAGAGAACTACCCCTTTCCACTCATCTTTCTCGCTACAATTTGCAAGTATTAGTAATTCATCGATCGCTTGTCCGATTTGCATCTTATTGCTAATCACAAACAAATCTGGCATTGCTTCGCCTCGTAACAATCGATCGTAAGCAAAATCTGGCATTGTGGAGCGATCGTGAGTCAAAACGATGCGATCGTTAGTCGCGGCCCAGTCTAAAATTGTTGGGTCATCTATTTCTTGCAAACCAACATCTTGAACGCGCACTAAATCGAGGTTTGGTTCCCTCAGAAAAAGCCCCCGAACAATATTGCCATGAAAATTTTCATCGCTCAACAACTGTAACATAATTTATTTAGATTCCTTCTGAGCCAACAAGCGCGAACGAATTGAGCTAAGATCTGGTTGAATGGTTGAGAGTTTTTGACGTACCGACTCTGCTAGTTGTTCGCGGCGATCGAGATAGGCATCTATAGTTTCTGGATGCTGAAGATAATAACCGACGGTCAAATAAACATCGGATAAGGATAAAGTTGAGTATGCTCGAACGATTGACTCGGGAGACGCGCCATCCTGGAATGCTTGAATTACTAATTCTAGCAAAACTCGTGAATTTCCAACTCGGATGGCCCCGCTTTCGTCTTCCCGCAGGGGGAGTGGGAGCGTTTTGGGCTCTAAAACTAGACTCATAATTTACCTCACAGCGATTGTTTGTCCGTTGCAATTTTAACACAGATCGCGCTTTACTCCTCGCTTTGTCGGGATCCCAGAAACCGGGTAATTTCGGCAAAACCCGGTTTCTTAATTTTCAGGAAAAAAAAGGACTTGTAGGGGTAAAGCATTCGGGCGGTAAATGAGAATAAAAACCATTGTTATTTTTAGTGGGGGCAAAGCATTCGGACATAAAAATTAATGCGTTGTTACCACATTAACCGCCAAAATGCTTTGCCCCTACAAATCTAATCCCCTTTTGCCTGTTGCCTCTTGCCTATTGCCTGACTTAATCCCTTTCCATCGCCAAATCGATTAAATTACCCACCAACTCCGAAAACGAAATACCGCTAGCATCCCAAAGTTGCGGATACATACTGGTGGCAGTAAAACCGGGGAGAGTATTAATCTCGTTAATCAAAACCTCTCCAGTAGATTCGACGTAGAAAAAATCAACCCGCGCCAAACCCGCAGCATCGATCGCTAAAAACGCCTCAACCGCCATCTCCCGAATTTGAGAAGCGATCGCTTCGCTGACTGGGGCGGGAATTAACAACTGCGCCAAACCCTCCGTATATTTAATCTCGTAATCGTAAAAATCCCCCTCAAAAGTAATCTCTCCCACCACGGACGCTTTTGGTAAATCGTTCCCCAAAACCGCACATTCTAACTCTCTCGCTTCCACCCCCGCTTCCACGATTAAACGGCGATCGTAACTGGCAGCATTATCCAAAGCAGTCTCCAACTCAGAACGCGATCGCGCCTTAGAAATACCCACCGACGAACCCAAATTAGCCGGTTTAATAAAGCAAGGATAACCTATCTCCTCCTCGATATCGTCGCAGAGTTTCGGAAACACGCAAGGGTTAGACCAAACCTGCGATCGCGTCACCGTTTTATACTTAACCTGGGGCAACCCCGCACTCGCAAAGGCCATCTTCATCGCAATTTTATCCATCCCCATCGCCGAACCCAAAACCCCGGAACCGACAAAAGGCACCTGCATCAACTTTAGCAACCCTTGAACGGTACCGTCTTCACCGTTGGGGCCGTGTAAAACCGGAAACCAAACATCGACCTCTCCCGCCTGGGAGGGA
>CAZSTZ010000086.1:0-25039 GCA_964609515.1 uncultured bacterium
TAATTGTTAATTGTTAATTGCTAATTGTTAATTGCTAATTGTTAATTGTTAATTGCCATTGCCAACTATTCATGCACGCTACCATCAGGCATAGTTGCCCCAGTCAAATTAGTATTACTTAAATCGACGCGATCGATAGTCGCGCCGCGCAAACTAGCGCCAGTTAAGTCGGCCCGATACAAATTAGTCTCCCTCAAGTCACTCTTCCACAAATAAGCACCGCGCAAATTAGCATTACTCAGATCGGCTTGAAACAAGCTAGTTAAATTAAGATTGGCCTTGCTAAAATTAGTCCCTTTTAAAACAGCATAAGATAAATCAGCCCTAGTCAGACTAGCCTCGATAAAATTAGTACCAATAGCGATGGCCTCCTGAAGATTAGCCCCATTAAGAGTCGCCTCCTGGAAAGAAGCCAAACTCAATTCTGAATCGCTCAAATTAGAAGCAGTTAAATCTGCCCTTTGCAAGTTTGAGCTTTTAAGTTTAGCCTCTCTAAAATCCACTCCATTCAAATCGAAACCTTGTAAATCTACCTCCTGTAAATGGGCCCCACTCAAGTTAACCCCATTCATTAAAGCCCCCTTAAGAATGGCCTTATTAAGTCTGGCAAAACTTAAATTTGCCCAATTGAGATTGGCGTTGCTGAGATTAGCAGAACGCAGGTTAATGCCGCTTAAATTGGCGCCGCAAAGATTAACCCCTGAAAGATTAGCACTGCGCAAATTAACACCTGTCAAAATAGCACCGCTCAACTTCGCGCCACTTAAGTCCGACTTCACCAAAAAAGCGCCTTGCAAATTAGCTTTAGTCAGGTCAGCATTAGTAAGTTTCCCCCGTCCTAATTTAACGAAACTGAGATTAGTAGCATAGAGAAAAGCATCAGAGAAATTGGTTTCATCTAAAAGCGATCGACTCAAATTTGCCCCAGCAAAAGAGCCACCTTGAAAATTAGCTTTTTCCAACTTAGCTCTGACAAGAATAGCGCCCATCGAATTAAGTTTTCTAAAATCTCTTTCTCCAGCTCTGTATCGCTTTAACAGTTCTGTAACATCCATATATTGGGGTGCATTTAGTATGTGTCAATTGTTAATTGCCAATATTCGATGCACCCTTTTTAGGCTACTGTAGTGCCATCTGGCATAATTGCACCTCTAAGATCTGCGTCTCGAAAATTAGTGCGATTGAGTTTGGCATCAATTAAGACCGTCTTAATCATTATGGCCCCGCTCAGATTAGACCAACTTAGTTTGGCCCTAAACAAATTAGCCCCGCTCAAATTAGCTCCCCGGAGGGTAGTCCAACTAATATTAGCCACTCTTAGTTTAGCCCCACTCAAATTGGCCTCGCTGAGAGTAGCTCCAATAGCGGTACATTTGCTCAGATCTGCCCCGCTCAAATTGGCCCCACTGAGCATGGCCCCGCTAATAATGGCATTGGTGAGGTTTGCCCCCTCCAAAATCGATTCGTTCATCAAGGCATTAGTGAGATTGGCATTCTCTAGGATCGCGCCGATGCCCACTGCTTTAATTAAATTGACGCGAACCATCGTAGCATCGGTGAAGTTGCCTCCAGTTAAGTTGGCCTGACTGAAGTTAGTTTCCGTCAAGTTAGCCCCTTTGGCATTAGCCTGAGTTAAATTTGCTTCTCTGGCAATGGAACCCCGCAAATTAGCTCCACTGAGGTTGGCATGACTGAGGTTAGTTTTTGGCATATTCGTGCCAATGAGATTCGCTTCGCTGAGATTCGCTCCTGCAAGAGTTGTTCCGATTATTTGTACTTCTCGCAGATTGGCTCCTGTCAGATTGGTCCCTACCATTTTCACATCCCGCAGGGAACCTCTGGTAAAGTTGACATCGGTTAAATCTGCTGCTCTGAGATCTGCCCCAATCAAGGTTATCCCTTTAAAATTTCTTTCTCCTGCTGCATATTGCTTAAGAAGTTCCTCTGCCTCCATATTTATTGTCCTCAAAAAAACTATTTTAGATTTTATATTTTATTGCAATAATTGGCCTATTTTTGGGAATGGGGAATGGGGAATGGGGAATAGGGCTCATCCCAAATCTGAAATAGTAAAGTCTAGGTGCAAATTTTTAAACTTATCAAAACTTATCAAAATTTATCAAAAATTTTCAATTAATTTTAACAATTACTCGCTCTCTGGGGACTACAATAGAAGACTGCTGAGATTAACGTTCGTTAATAAAGCAAAACACCTCAGATTTCTTTGCCAGAAAATATTAAACCTAAGTTGGGCAAAGATTCGCGGGTGCATCTGGCGAAAAAGTAAAGCTAAGGCACAAAAAAGGCTGCACAATTCCTATTGCCTCTTGCCTTTCTTTGCCTCTTGCCTTTCTTTGCCTCTTGCCTTTCTCCCAAAATTGAAATGCACCCAAATTCTCTAAAGACAAAAACAAGGAAAAACTATGTCAGAAAATTTCAGAAGTAAAACCATTACCCAGGGAACTCAGCGAACGCCTAACCGGGCCATGCTGCGGGCAGTGGGCTTTGGAGACGGAGATTTCACCAAACCAATCGTAGGTATTGCCAACGGCTACAGTACCATCACCCCCTGCAATATCGGACTCAACGACCTGGCCCAAAAAGCAGCAGGAGGAGTTACTCAGGCCCAAGCTATGCCCCAACTATTCGGCACTATTACCATCAGCGATGGTATCTCGATGGGCACGGAGGGCATGAAATATTCTCTCGTGTCCAGAGAAGTAATTGCCGACTCCATCGAAACGGTCTGCAATGGCCAGAGTTTGGACGGGGTTTTAGCTATTGGGGGCTGCGACAAAAATATGCCCGGGGCAATGATAGCGATCGCCCGCCTCAACATCCCCGCCATCTTCGTTTATGGCGGCACTATTAAACCTGGTAATTATAACGGAAAAGATTTAACAGTGGTTAGCGCCTTTGAGGCAGTGGGCGAATATAGCGCGGGAAAAATTGACGAAACGGAATTGTTGGAAATCGAACGTCGCGCTTGCCCCGGGGCAGGTGCCTGCGGTGGAATGTACACTGCCAATACCATGTCTTCTGCCTTTGAAGCTTTGGGGATGAGTTTGATGTACTCTTCGACGATGGCTGCTGAAGATGCAGAAAAAGCCGAAAGTACGGAACAATCGGCTTTTGTTTTGGTGGAGGCAATTCGCCAACAAATTTTACCTCGCCAAATTCTCACTCGGAAGGCTTTTGAAAATGCTATCTCTGTAATTATGGCAATTGGGGGTTCGACCAATGCGGTGTTGCACTTGTTGGCGATCGCCCGCGCTGCGGAAGTGGAGCTCGCTATCGACGATTTTGAAACCATCCGCGCCCGGGTGCCGGTTTTGTGCGACCTCAAACCAAGCGGCAGATATGTTGCTGTAGATCTCCACAAAGCAGGGGGCATCCCTCAAGTAATGAAGATGTTGTTAGAACGCGGTTTGCTCCACGGCGATGCCCTAACTATTACGGGTAAAACTATAGCGGAACAATTAGCGGATATTCCTGCGGAACCGCCGGCGAACCAAGAGGTTATACGTCCGTGGGATAAGCCGATGTATGGAACTGGACACTTAGCAATTTTGAAAGGTAACTTAGCTACGGAAGGGGCGGTTGCTAAAATTACTGGGGTCAAAAACCCCGAAATCACCGGTCCTGCGCGGGTGTTCGATTCCGAGGAGGCTTGTTTGGATGCGATTTTGGCGGGTAAAATTCAAGGGGGAGATATTATCGTCGTTCGTTACGAAGGTCCCAAAGGCGGCCCGGGGATGCGGGAAATGTTAGCGCCGACTTCGGCTATTATCGGTGCCGGTTTGGGAGATTCGGTGGGATTGATTACCGACGGTCGCTTCTCTGGGGGCACTTACGGTATGGTTGTCGGTCACGTCGCTCCGGAAGCTGCCGTTGGGGGCGCGATCGCTCTGATACAAGAAGGAGATAGCATTACGATTAATGCCAACCAACGGTTGTTACAGTTAAACGTTGCCGACGAAGAAATCGAGCGCCGCCGCCAAGAGTGGCAACCTCCCAAACCTCGATATACTAAAGGTGTCTTGGCGAAGTACGCTAAGTTAGTATCTTCGAGCAGTTTGGGTGCCGTGACCGATTTAGATTTAGCTAACTAGAGAGCCGGCCTGTGAAACCCGGCGCAAGCCGGAATTACCGGGTTTCTGACAATACTTGAACGGCTCGCTTGCTGAAAAATCGTCAAACGTCACCCTCGCAGGTTAAGGTAATAGGTAATAAATTTGGTCCTAATTGCAGTAAAAATGAGAAAAAAACAGATAAACTATTCCCCATGGACCATGGACCATTCCCAAAAAGCGAGGGAGAATTGCGTTCTAGCATTTCCCGTATCGCTGAGGTACAAGAAAAAAACGCTTTTTGGTAATAGGGAACGCGGTAATGGGTAATAATATGCCATTCTTGACATTGTTGCTGCATATTCGATGCTCCCCATTACCCATTACCCATTACCCATTACCCATTACCTCAATAAAAAATGTACCTATAACTTCTGGGGAAACCCTATAAAAACTTAATTGCCGAAGGAAAATCTCCCCCGCAATTAACAGTTATGGTAATAATTCTACCATCAATTAATCGCGTTTCCCCAGCAGGTTTTCCCGTTCCCCCATTCATGGCATAAGCCGGAAAACAATCCGCACTCAAACTCAAACGGAGGGCGTTACCTTTTGCCAATTTAATACAAGTTGCTTGCCAAGATATTTTAACGGGAAATTCCCCAGAATCTACCCGCCGATAACCTTGAGTAAAATTGTAAACTTTTCCATCGTTTTTGACCTCCGATAAAATCGCGCATAAATCAAAACTTGGCGCGTCGGCAGTTGCATAAATCTCTATTTCAACATTTCCAACAACCTGCAAATCTTCCGTTAAAGGCGCGGTGGTGTAAGTCAAAATATCGCTGCGATTATCTAAAGCAGAACGCTCGAAAGAACCCGCCGGCAAACCTGCATGACCCCCTAAAGAAGGTACCGGTCGCCAAGGGTCGCGAATTAATAAATCCTCAGCATAATTATCCCCTAAATCTTCTTTTAAACTCCCAGAATCTTCCCTCAAACTAGCCAATCCCGTACTAGCTAAAAAATAAGATTTTTCCTCCCCGCGAGGCCAAGTCTCGAACTCGCGCCACTGGTTGCTTCCCATTTCAAACAGACAAACTGGAGCTTTATTTAATAAGCCGTTATCTATGCCTTTAAGAAAGCGATCGAACCACTGTATTTGTAATTCATCAATAGGATTTAAAGCAGCCAAACCAAAATCAACCGCCCCCACCTTTCTTCCCCAGGGTAAATGCGCCCAAGGACCGACGATTAAATGCTGGCAAAATTGACTGCGATTTGCCATTTCTCGATAACAATTAATCGTCCCTCGCAAATAAGCATCAAACCAACCGCCAATATGCAGCATTGGCAAGTCAACTTCTGCGATATTTGGCGATAAATTTTGCCAGTATTCCCCCGGCAAATAATTAGCCAACCACTCGCAATAAAACGAATCTGCAGCTAACTCTTTCATTATCTCTGGCAGGGCGGGAATTTTATCGTCAAGAGGCAAATTTCGAGAAGCAGAATAAAGCGCTCGATAAGCTGGTTCGTCTCCTCGCAAACGAGCCGTTTCTGTTGCTAATTGAATCGCCCAACCCAGATTAGTTTGGAGGCAAAAAGCACCCCCTTCGTAAGCCCAATCTGTATATAAATCATAGCCTACCATTGCCGGACAAATTGTTTTTAAAGCCTCCGGTTTTGCCGCAGCAGCATAAAGTTGAGTCATGCCCTGATAGGAAAAACCATACATTCCCACTTTACCGTTACTTCCCGGTAAACTCGCCGCCCAATTTACCGCATCCAAACCGTCTTCTATTTCCGTGGCAAATAGTTTAAATTCTCCTTCGGAAGTTCCCCTACCTCGAACATCTTGAATAACTACTATATAACCTCTGGCGGCGTACCATTTGGGATGGGCGTAAACGACAGTAGAGGCGATCGCCCTTCCATAAGGTTGTCGCATCAATAAAACCGGAAATTCACCCTCACCAGCGGGGCGGTAAACATCCGCATCCAAACGCACCCCATCCCTAGTTAGCATCGAAGCAGTTTCTTTCGGTCTAACTTTCATCATAGTTTCTCAAAAAAATATAGTTCGTATTAGCGATTAAAAAGGCACGCCGGAAACCCGACGTACCCTATAACCTTACCATATTTCAGTTAAATTAACGTCGAACCTGCACATCCGATCGCGACAAAACCCGCAAATCTTCCTCATCCAGTTCCACAGGCGTACCGCTGCGAATTAATTCGGCGAAATCTTCGTTCGGCACCATAATACACAGGGCATATAAGCGCTCTTTGCTGTTATTTTCTATAAAGTGGGTTCCCGTGGCCGGCATCAAGATACTATCGCCTGCGCGAATTGTCACAATTTTGCCGTCGCAATGGGCTATGCCCTCTCCTTTGAGGATGAAGAACATTTCTACTGCCAGTCGATGTTGGTGCTGGGGAACTTTGCTGCCCGGAGCGAAAATTTCTACCCAAGCGGTTAAGGATGCCTTGGCTATGTTAGGATCGAAGACGATCGCCAACCTATTAGTATCGTTGGGACTTATGCGATAAGCTTGATAATCTCTGGGAGACTTGACCGCCGGAATCATGCATTGTTCTGTCATCGTTCGTATTCCTGAAGTTGTGCCATCGATTATAAACTAGAGAACAGGTATTCTATTCTTAGAAACCCGGTTTTTTAGAAAAACCGGGTTTCTTGGCCTAGAACTTGCTGGAAAATGACTAAAGTCATTACTACGAACTATTTTACTGATTTTTACAGTCCATCAGTATTTTTTCAGTTTTTTGGAATTAAAAGAAGTGGCGGCGATCGCTCCTTTTAATTGGCCATTAACATAAAAATTAAAATACCGACATAAAACGTTACAAAATTGAGAGATTTAGCTTATAAAGTTGCAGGGTGTCCCGAGTTAAATTAACCGAAACGGCCTGGTTTTGGTAAACAGAGCTTTCTAGTAACGATGGTGACCGAGACGATGGTCAAAAGTTGGACTTCCCAGGGTGCAATAGTTAAGGCCAAAAACAAACAAATGGCCACGACTGTCAAGGTCAAAATTTGGGGAAGTTCTTCGGTGGCCTTAAAGTAAAAGTTAGCCGCTACCAAAGCAGTTAAAACTAGAAAGATCGGGAACATTTTTTTTCTCCTTTCGTAAACCCTGCGGGCTGATGGATGGATTTTAATAAACCTTCTATTACCATCTTAACCCTTATTTAAACTAAGGGGGCGATCTCGATCGCCTCCCTTTAGGCATTCGATCGCTAGTGGAGTAAAAACCGGATAAAATTAATCGCGATCGCGATTTCTTCCCAGAGTGGGAGGCAACCTCCGAAAAACTCGACGGCGACTCTATCCTCCGGGCAGGCAACCCACCTTTAGAGATAAATTATTAGCTGAATTACAACTAGGGTAAATTATTATCATATAATAATATAAGTTTGAGATGAAAAACTAATTTCCAATTCCCCAAAACAATGAGCGAAAACCAACAAAAATTAGACAGCAATAGTCCAGCAATTCGAGTAGGCATCCTCCACTCCCTCAGCGGCACTATGGCACTCGGCGAAAGGTCTTTAAAAGATGCAGAATTGATGGCAATAGCAGAAATTAATGGTACTGGAGGAGTTTTGGGTAAAGTCCTCGAACCCATAGTAGAAGATGCCGCATCGGAACCGGCCCTGTTCGCAATTAAAGCTAAAAAATTAATCCAAAAAGATAAAGTAGCCGCCGTTTTTGGTTGTTGGAGTTCGGCAAGTAGAAAAGCAGTTTTACCAGTATTTGAAAAACTAAACTCTCTACTTTGGTATCCCCTTCAATACGAAGGATTAGAATCTTCTCCCAATATTTTCTATACCGGTCTTTGCGCGAACCAGCAAGTAGAACCTGCGGTAAATTGGTTGCTGGAAAACAAAGGAAATAAATTTTATTTATTAGGTTCTGATTATGTATTTCCCCGGACGGTAAATAAAATTATCAAAGCCCAACTAAAACAACGAGGCGGTACGATTTTGGGGGAAGAATACGTTAGTTTGGGGGAGACAGACTTTAACTTAATTATTGAAAAAATAAAACAAAGCTCCCCCGATGTCGTATTTAGCACCATCAACGGCGACAGCAACCTCCCTTTTTACCAACAGTACAAAAAAGCAGGCATCGACCCTGCAAAAATTCCAATTTTTGCGACCAGCGTCGCCGAGGAAGAACTGCAAAAAATAGGAGAAGACGCAGCAGGTCACTATGGAAGCTGGAGTTACTTTCAAAATTTAGATACCCAGAAAAATATCAAATTTGTCGAAGCATTTAAAGCAAAATATGGAAGCGATCGCGTTACCAGCGACCCCATAGAGTCCGCTTATTCCCAAGTCTATCTCTGGAAATTAGCAGTAGAAAAAGCTGGCTCTTTTGACACGGATAAAGTACGCGCTGCAGCCATCAATTTAACTTATGAAACTCCGGGAGGATTGGTTAAAATCGAACAAAACCAACATCTATGGAAACAGTGTCGGATCGGACAAATTATGCCCAACGGACAATTCCAAGAAGTCTGGACGACAGAAAACTTAATTAAACCTCTGCCTTGGTTGGGCATCGAAGATTTAGATTCCGAAGTAGTGCCAGTAGCGATCGAAATGCTCGCCGAGATGCCCCTGGCAATTCAACACAATTGCGAAATCGAACAAAAATCGCGGGAATTAGCTGCTACGATGAAAGAGCTAAAAGCAGCAAATCAACGACTGCAAATAACTCAAGACTTGTTATTAGAGTCGGAAGCTCGGATACAAGAACTCGCAAAACGCGAAGAAGTTATGAAGCGGCAACTATCGAGCAAAATTCATAGCTCTTTAGAACTACATACAATTGTATCTGCAGCAGTTGAGGAAATTCGCAACCTGCTAGAAATAGATCGCTGCAAGTTTATGTGGTATCGACCAGAATTAGAAGCACCTAAGTTTGAACTTGTTGGCGAAGCGAGCGCTCCTCATTTATCTATAAAAGCAAATAACCTTCCTGCTTGCGAGCTCGACGAAGATGCCATGGAAGCGATAACCATCTTAGAAGAAGCAATAGAAGAAATGAACTCCTTCGGGTGGGACGATCGCCAGAAATCAGCTCGTACAGACGGACCCATCGAAGAATATTTGAATACCCTTGGTTTGACTTCCTTAATGGTGGTTCCGGTGCATATAAGCGGAAACGAAGTAGGCGTGATTCTCTGCGAACACTGTACCGGCTCTTACCCTTGGAGCCAACACGAGATGGAATTGCTCCAAGATATCGCCCAACAATTAGCGATCGCCATCGATAGAGCCAAACTATACGAACGCAGTCGCCTCAATGCTTCCGTTGCTACCTTTCAAAGCGAGCAACTGAAAAAAACTTTGCAAGATTTACAAAAAACCCAATCCCAGTTAATTCAAACCGAAAAAATGTCCGCCCTCGGTCAGTTAGTGGCAGGTGTCGCTCACGAAATTAACAATCCGATTAATTTTATTTTTGGCAACGTTAACTACGCCAAACATTACATGGAAGATTTGCTCGAACTTTTAGAACTTTACAAAAAATACTATCCCGAACCACCTTCAGAAATTGCCGAATACAACGAAGCGATCGAGATAGATTTTCTCGTTGAAGACCTGCCGAAAATTCTTGCTTCCATGCAAAACGGTGCCGAAAGAATCCGCCAAATCGTCGATTCTTTGCGCAATTTTGCTCGTTTGGACGAAGCGGAAGTGAAACTGGCAGACATCCACGAAGGTATAGAAAGCACTTTAACTATCGTGCAGCATCGCATTAAAAAAAGTACGAATCAGCCGGAAATTAAACTTGTTAAAGAGTACGGTAAATTGCCAAAAATTGAGTGCTATCCGGGGCAGTTAAATCAAGTTTTTATGAATCTTCTTAACAATGCTATTGACGCGATCGAAAGTTACAATCTCCAGCGATCGCACCAAGAAATTATCGACAACCCCAGCACTATTACTATCCGCACCGCAGCCAATAATACCGATTTCGTTACGATTAAAATTATTGATAACGGGCCCGGAATAACTGAGGAAATTAAAGCTCGATTGTTCGACCCCTTTTTTACTACAAAACCCGTGGGCAAAGGGACCGGTTTGGGATTGGCGATCGCCTATCAAATAGTAGTAGAAAAACACGGCGGAGAGCTTTTATGTTTCTCCAAACCGGGAGCCGGAACCGAATTTGAAATTAAAATTCCCGTCGGTTTTCCAAAGCGAGAGCCAGTCAAGAAACCCGGTCCAAAAAACCTGGTTTCTGAGAAAAATAGCTAACAATTAACAATACCCCAAGAATTGCACAAAAGCGCAGTAGCCTTAAAGCTATCTACAGGTTTAGAAAATAAAAAACCCTGACCAAAATCGCACCCTAAATCTTGCAATTGCTTGAGTTTTTCCGTCGTATCTATTCCCTCTGCCACCGTACTCATTCCCAAAGAACGACCCAAACTTATAATCGTCTGAATCATTTCTTCACCGCCATTTTCTTTCCCTATCCTAGTCACAAAAGACATATCTATTTTTAAAGTATCTATCGGGAATTCATGGAGCCGACTTAAAGAAGAATACCCAGTGCCAAAATCGTCAATACACAACTGAATTCCCATAGACTTTAATTGCTTCAAAACTTTAGCTTCCTCAGAAGAAACATCCAAAACGCAGCTTTCGGTAATCTCTAACTTCAAAGAATTAGGCGGTAGGGCAGTTTCCCAGATAATTTCCTGGATGCGCTCTCTTAGATCTACCTGCAAAAGTTGCACCGGCGAGAGATTCACGTTAATCCTCAAAGGAACATCTCGACTAAAAAGCTGCAACCATACCTTCGTCTGGCGACACGCCTCTCGCAAAATCCACCAACCCAGTTCGTTAATTAATCCAGTTTCCTCCGCTACGGGAATAAACTGCCCCGGCGACACCCACCCCCGCGAAGGATGATTCCACCGCACTAGAGCCTCAAAACCGACAATCTCCCCCCCACTCAGAGAGATAATCGGTTGATAGTGCAAGCAAAACTCCGATTCCGAGTTGACATTTACAGTAGTGGCGATCGCCCTTCGCAAGTCGTTTTCCAAATGCAACCGCGCCATCACAATTTTTTGCATTTCGGGATCGAATACCTCATAGCGCCCCCTGCCCTTATGTTTGGCTCGATACATCGCCACATCCGCATCCCTTAAAACCTCCTCCGGTTTCTCGTATTCCCTTTTACCCATAGCAATGCCTATGCTCGCCGCCACAAACAGTTCGTAATCTTTTAAATAAAACGGCAACCTTAATTGTCCCTTAATTCGAGAAGCTGCTGCCGTCGCCTCCTCCTCACTTTTAAGAGCTTCTAGCAAAATTACAAATTCATCCCCCCCAAACCTCGCCACTGTAGCATTTTCGTCCAAAGAAGCTTGCAATCTAATACCGACGCTTTTTAACAATTCATCTCCCACTAAATGGCCCAGACTGTCGTTAACGACTTTAAAGCGATCTAGATCCAAAAATAGCACCGCGTATAGATAGTCTGACTCTCTGGCTTTCAAATCTATTAAAAATTCCAACCTGCCCGTAAACCACGCTCGATTTGGTAAATTCGTCAAGGTATCGTGGAAGGCATCGTGGCGGAGTTTTTCTTCCCTTTGCAACAATTTTACTTGAGCTTGTTGTAAATCTTGTACTGCTTTTGTTAATTGAAACGTTCTTTGTTCTACTCTTTCTTCTAAAGAGTCAGTAAGTCTTTGCAAAGAAGATTCCACTGCGGTGCGGGTGGCTATTTCTAGTTTTAATAACTGATTTTGATTTTGCAGAGTTTCTGTTAATTTTTTCAACTTAATATGCAGTTTTATTCGCGCCAATACCTCTTCTTGATGAAACGGTTTGGTGATGTAATCTACCGCTCCTAATTCTAATCCTTTTAATTTATCTACCGACTCGCTTAAAGCTGTCATAAAAATTACGGGTATTTCTTTTACTCCTTCTTCTGCTTTCAAACGCTTGCAGACTTCAAAACCGTCTATTCCCGGCATCATTACATCTAATAAAATTAAATCTGGCGATGCCTGTTTTATCTTGTCGATGGCGCTTAAGCCGTCTTTTGCTACTAACACCTTGAAGCCTGATTCGTTTAAAAAATTAAACAGAACTTTTAAGTTAGTAGGGTTATCGTCAACTATGGTGATGAGACTGTCTTTGGTGGGTTCCATCGTTAGGGAGTACGTCTAGGGTTTTCGAGCAAAAATTATTCCGCTCTCAATTTTATCAGTTTAGTTGGATATTATAGCCCACCGGTCTCAAAAATTCAATAATGTCATCAATGATACTATTTTTTCTAAGGTCTTTACTAACTCTTAACCATTCCACTACTTAATTTTAACCTATTTTGGCGAATAGCTAATTGTTAATTGCGTCAAACAGGCATCTTGCCTGTTATCCGCTTAATTCCCCATTCCCAATTCCCAATTTCCCAAAATCCGAAACGTATTGTTTTAACAAATTAATTATTGCTTTATCTTCAAACTCTTCTGCGCAATGTTCGACCTTCTTTGCAAATAGTTCGTATTTATTATCTAACAGCTTAATTCTCTTAGCTTCAGCTTCAATCTGAGAAAAATCCCCAATGCGAGCTGCCTCGTATAAAACTATCAATTGCTCTGCTGGAGGTGCCACTATTTCTTCAGTCTTAACCTCGCCATTTTGATGACCGTTAGTCGCTTTCTCCGACAGATCGTAAATCCATTCTAAATCTAAATACATCTGTAGTTTTTCTAACAGCTCCGCCACTAACACCGGTTTGGGAATAAAATCATCGCAACCGTATTGCAAACTTTTCCGCCTTTCCGATGCCGAAACGCTCGCCGAAGAAGCAATTATTTTTAGTTTCTCAAACTCTGGCAATTCTCGCAATCTTTTCGTCATTTCATACCCATCCACCACCGGCATTACTATATCCGTAACAATCACATCTGGCTGGATAGTTTCTACTTTTTCTAAACCCTCTTTTCCATTGGTAGCTTCCTTCATTTCAAAACCTAATGGCTCTAAAACGTTAACTATTACCGCTCTATTTTCCCAACAGTCATCTACCACTAAAACGCGGCGGCGCTTTCCTTTGTAACCGATAATATTTCTCTCTACTTTTCCTGGCAGCGACACCCACTCCGAAACCATCGGCAATTCTAAATCCATCCAAAAAATACTTCCTTTTCCTACCTGACTGTCAACCTGAATTTCGCTCCCCATCATCTCTACCAATTTCCGGCTAATAGCCAAGCCCAAACCCGTACCTTCCGCTTGCCTTTTAGTATCTCCCACCTGCTCGAAAGGTAAAAATATTTTTGATATTTGTTCTGGCGTCATTCCCACCCCAGTATCTTCTATTTGAAACCTGATTTTTTCCTGAGTTACTTTTCCATTTTTGCTCCCATTTTTTACCCCGATGCCCAAAAAAGCAGCCTTCAATTTTACGCTACCTTTATCGGTAAATTTAATCGCATTTCCCAAAAGATTTATTAAAACTTGCCGCAGTCTTTTTTCGTCGGCATTAACCGCAGTCGGTAGCTCTGTTAATTGTTCGTAAATAAAATCAATGCCTTTTTGTTCTGCCCGGATGCGGCAAATTTCTCCTACTCCCTTTAGCATCTCGGGAAAATTAAAATCCGTAGGGCATAATTCTAGTTTCCTCGCTTCAATTTTAGAAATGTCTAAAATATCGTTAATTAAGGTCAATAAATGAGAGCCGCTTTGATAAATAATTTTAATTCCTTGTCGTTGCTTTTCAGTTGCATCTTTATCTCTTTCTAAAATTTGAGCGTAACCTAAAATGCCGTTTAAAGGCGTCCTCAGTTCGTGACTCATATTAGCCAGAAAATCGCTTTTAGCTTTATTAGCAACATCGGCTATTTCTTTGGCTTCTCTTAACTCTTGGGTGTAATTTTCTATCCATTTCACCATCCGATTAATAGAGGTACTTAACACTCCCACTTCGTCGTTAGTTCTAATTGGCGCTATTATTTTAAAATTTGCCTCTTCGGTGACTTTTCTAGCTACCGCGCTAAGTTCTTGAATGGGACTGGCGATCGCCCTACTGGTAATTATTGCCAGCAACACCGAAAATCCCACGGACATTGCCATACTCGTAGCAATAATTCGCCACCTCAATTCCTCCGCTTCTTGCAACTTATTTGTCGCTAGATTTTGTTGTTTTTCGGCAGCACCTTTAATTAAAATTAAACTCTCTAAAAGCCGTTCGTACTTAACATTTATATTATTAGCTTTTTTCCCAGAAATTGTCGTCCATATTTCCTCCCTTGCTGCTGGTATCTCTGCCGCCGTCAGCAGCTCCACTTCTAATTCTGCCCACAGGGACTCGATTAATTCCTTATAAGCTTCCGTATTGGTAGCGTAATTTTGCAATAACTGTTTTAAATCTTCGGTTTCTACTGCTAAATTTTCCGGGTGAGTATCTATAAATTCTTCGAGTTCCAGCAGCAGTTTGTCGATCTGCTTTACCTGAGTTAAAAACTTGTTTCTTTCTAGATCGAACCAGATAGAATCTCCCAACACCGCCACCAATCTTTGCGGATGCAAGCGCACTGTAGTTAACGCATTTTCTAACTCCAAAAGCTGACGGTGTTGGGCTTCGGCAATAGAGCGTTCTTCCTGGGCCTGTTGTTGGTAGTAATAGCCAGTAGCTAGACCGATAGAGGTTCCGATAACTCCAATGCCGATGGCCAAAGAATAACCCAAACCAATTTTTTTAGCTATGCTCAAACCGTTAAAAAATTGCATCAGCCAGCGATCGGGCACTTGGGATAACCACCCGACTCCCTCGCCTTCTGGCTGACAATTTTTCTCGACTATTTTTGCGGGCTTTAGCATAAATTATTCAGCAGTAAAAAACTGCCCTTGTCCTAAAGCTTCGTAAACTTCCCGAATCATATTGTAATCGGAATCGTCGGCAGCTATCATTTCAGAAGTTTTAAACTTATTGTTAGCAGGAGCGATCGCCAAAGCTTCTATCAGCTTCTTCTGATTTTCTACCATGCGCGAGCGAATCTCGTCGGTTAAATTGGAATTAAGTTTGCTGCTCGCCACAAAGACATCGTTAGGCAAAGCCGGTCCTTTTTTTAATAAAGGAAATTCGCTTTCGAGATCCAGTGCTGCTACCAATCTTTGATAGTCAAGCCAAGGCCCTCCCCAGGCATCTACTTCGCCATTTTTCAGCGCTTCCAGGCTGCCTTCCCGCCCCAACATCTCCACTTTATAGTCCGACTTCGGATTTAATCCCGCCTCCAGCAGCAGTTTAGTCGGGCCCAAATGGCCGCTGGTGGAACCAACTTTTACCATCGCGATGGTTTTGCCTTTCAATTCGGCCAAAGATTTGATGTTGCTCTTGCTGGAGACAGCGATCGCTGCGTGGTAGTTGGGACGAGTTATGCCAGTCAGCGGCACCGCATTAGTCCTCGTCCGGATCAGCACATATTCCGACGGCCCCGTTAGTACCAAATCGACTAGGCCCAATTGCAAAGCCGGCACCGCTTCCGTGTAACTATCCACGGGGAAAAACTCTATTGGGCGTTCCAACACTTCTTCTAGAGCCTGCTTAAATGGCCCATAGTCCCGATCCAGGTCTTCTTTGCCTTGGACGTCCGTCACTGCCAGCCGCAGAGCTTCTGGAGAGCTGCCGCCACCGGTGGGGCTATTAGTTCCGGCCGTACAGCCGGCGACGAATAATAAAGAGTACCAGAGAAAATTGCGCCTTTTCATAATTCCTTATTTCCTAGCTGCTTGCTCGGGCCTCTTAACTCCTAATTAACATCTTTCTCGTTTCATCCCCGATGGCCTCTATTCAATCTTGAGTAGAAGAGGTTATCTTTATTTCTATCAAAAATACCAGATTTTCTATGTTTTGAAGAACACCTTACCCCTGCCAACTTTATAAAAAAATTATTAAATTTTTGACCGTTGAAAATTACTTAGCTAGCTTTGCTTTCCAACCTGGAAAATTATCTAATTTATCTAATTGCTGTGGAACTAATTCTTTGACAAGCAGCCAGAAAAGTTTTATCGGCGGAATTTCCATGCGATCGCTCGTCGTCACCAACACTACTTCTCGCTTCCACACCGAATTTGCCAGAGACTCTTTAATAGATGAAACCTTCGGATTTCCCGAACCCGGAACTATACTCCTAATAGCTAGCGTCGGATCGTTGCTGGCTTCTATCAAAGCCGAATGGGGCAATAAAGCAATTAAATTTCCCTGTCGCACCACCCCCCGGAAAGCATCCAGAGTATTTAACTCCAAAACCGCATTAAGGTTCGCCCCTATTCGCCCAAACTCCTGTTGCACCAACCTTTGCATTCCGTAACCGTCTTTAAATACTACTTGCGGATAGCGAACTAACTCAGAAATAGGTACTTGTTCGTACTCCGCTAACGGATGATTCCCCGCCATCAGTATTTCTACTGCCTCCGTGTAGAGGGGCTCGACCTTCATTTCCGGACTGGCAGTGAAAAAGCGGTTATTCATGACGATCGCCACATCCACTAGGCCATCTTTGAGGACTTTAAGGGCGCGATCGCTTCCCAAAGCAGTCACCCGCAATTGGACTTCTGGATAATTCCGACAAAATTTTTGCAATACCGGCGGCAAATAGGTGGCACAAATTGAATGAATGGCCGCCACGCATAATTCGGGTTGCTTTCCCGCCAGCAAATCTCCTATTTCCTGAGTGGCATTGTCCCAACTTTGACAAATTTTCCGGGCGTAAGGCCACAATCTTTCTCCTCCCAAGGTCAGTTTTGCCTGACTGCTTCGATGAAATAGGGACAGCCCCACTTCCGCTTCTAGGGCCTGGATCTGTCTGCTGATGGTCGATTGCGTGACCCCCAGTTGTCGCGCTGCTTGTTGAAAACTTCCCGTTTCTGCTACTAAAAGAAAGGCTTGTAACTGTTCTAAACGCATGGAGGTCTCGCTCATACTTAATTTACGAATAACTGAATTTATCAGCATCGCTCTGGGAGTTTGGTAGAGTTTGATACAGCTTTTTAACCTTTTTCTCATTTCCCTAGCTCAGAACGAGCAATCATACTCAATAAGGCCCCGTTAAAAAACAACCCCAACCCCTGTTTTGTTAAAAAATGTAAAAGCGAGGGGAATTAATCCTTCTAGCTCGTGTTAATTTTAATTAGTAGTTAAATTTCCCGGTATGGAACTTTAACCCAATTCTCCATGGACCATTCCCCATTCCCAAAAAACGACAAATTTAGGAGTTATAAAATATGGCAAGTCCAGAAGTAGAAAAGCAATTTGCAGAATATGTTAACTTAAGAGGATACGACGATAAATTTATCGACCGCGACGAAGAAATCTCCCTCTTAGATAACGGCATCGGTCAAGGTTTGAGCCTGGATGAAGCCAGACGTATCTTTTTCTCGGTTTGCGACTCGAAGGGCTACGTCACCGAAAGAGACATGGATAATAAAATTCAAGAAATGCTAACTCAGTTTGCTATTAACGATGGTAAGGTCGATAAAAAAGAGTTTTTTGATACGGTGGCGATCGCTCAAAATATGAGCAAGGGTAAAATGTCGGAACCAAAATGCAAAAAGAAAGTCAAAGCAATTCTCCTCGATAATGGTTGGAACGTCCGCGAAGGATTTTTAAAAGGCGGTAATTGGTTTGCCGATATTTAGCATTTTCTCAGAAACCGGGTTTTTTAGAAAAACCAGAAACCAGGTTTTGCCGAAATTACCTGGTTTATAGAAGCTAAAATAAAAAAAGAGAAGGCGATCGCCTTCTCTTTTTTTTGATTCTTTAAAAATAAATAATGCCAGAATTTTTATCATATTAGCACGCAACCAACCAATGAATAATAATCTAAAAATTAGCCGCAATGCACGATAGAATTTCTCTCGAAAACAAACTCGCCGTAGTCTGCCAAATCGTCTAAACCCATAAGATTTAGCAAAACCTCTAGCAATAACCAGACCAAAAGCGTTGTAAATAGTTTTTTCCATCGGATTTTCATCTTTCTTTAACCTTTTAATATAGATTGGGCTTGCCAAAGTTAAATTAGATGCTTCCCTGGTAAAATTAAAATTAACCCTGAAATTTATCGGTTAGCAAATTTCCAACCTTCTCTTCTAGTATCATCTTTTTCTACAGGAAATGCTGCGATCGCTGTCATTAGAGACCGAGGATTTCGCTCCTTCGTTCCCTCGATCTAAATCGGGAAAAATAGCGATCGAACTTTGTTAAAGAATGCGATCGCGATCGCATCCCCGCCACAGATTAACTTCAGACTCCCCGGGAAAGCCCTGGCAATTATTAATTTGTTTTGCTATAATCTACAGCTAGCTTTTTTCCGGATCGGAACAGTTTGACAGGAATGGCACGGGCATAAGGCCAGGGAAAAAAATGACCCTTGGCCCATAGAGAAAAGATAGGCAATTAACAATTAGCAATTAACAAGCAGCTTGCTGGGATTGCAATTCCAAAACATAGACATCGCGAACCCGCTTCCATTCGGCCAAAGCAAGGGAAAATACTCGAACGGCCTTCCCAGAAGTCAAACACTCTGGAGGATCGACATGATTCTCAATATCAAAACGAGCCATATATTCTAATTCCTTACAAAACTCAGAAAAAGGAAGAGCTCCCATCGAAGCGCTACTAGACTTGAGAGTATGAGCGGCCACCTTAAGAGTGGGAACGTCGCTATTAGTTATAGAATTGCCAATAGTTTCCAACTGCTGTTCCCCATCGCGCAAAAAATCCTGAATCAGAGTCAGCCACTCTTCGGGCTCGTCATCGTAGAGAGAGCGGAAACTCTCCATAGTGTTAGCATCCACAGCAGGCTTCTGAGATATCGTTCCATTTTCAACAACCGCACCGTTAGAATTGTCCTCAGATTCTTCCTCTTCGGGGCTTTCATCCAGAAAATCAGGCAACTCGTCCAACCCCGGGAGCTCATCCCAGTCTTGCCAATCTTCAGGAGTTATCTCCTCCAACTCCTCTTTTATAGAATTAAACTCTTGTACGGAAGATGCATCAAACTTAGTAGCAAAATTCTGAGCCGAATCCAAAGTAGCTTGCAACCGAGATTTGAGTTCCTGGGATTCCAACTTCTCCGTGCCATTTAGCGGTATCTCAGCATCAGACTCCAAGGCAGCATGGTGTTTGGGCTTGCACTTGCTCAGAGCCCGGAGCAACTCCTCGCGGCGAACCGGCTTGCTGATATAATCGTTCATACCGGCATCGAGACACTTTTCGCGATCGCCCTGCATGGCATTAGCAGTCATAGCAATAATCCAAGGTCGCTCCTCCTCTGGATATTCTTTGCAGATTTGCTCCGTAGTTTCCAAACCATCCTTATGAGGCATATGCACGTCCATGAGAATAACATCGTAGCCTACTTCCGAGGTGTTTTTCGCAGAAAAACGACGTTTTTTGAGAATATCCAAAACCTCCAAGCCATTCCAAACCACATCGGTCCGATATCCCAACCTCTCTAACATAGAAATAGCCACCTTCTGATTGACCACATTATCCTCAGCTAACAAAATTCTCAGTTGAGAGCGATCGCTACTTTTATCGCTATATTCTTGAAAATACTTCAACCCTAGATTTTGAGCTTCCGGCTTACCATCCACCTTAGAGCCTTGAGTACCAAACACCTGCAGCAAAAGATTATAAAACTGAGACTGTTTCAAAGGCTTATTCAAAAAGCCCGCCCAATTAACATCCGCCCCCTGAAGTTCTCTCAGAATCTCAGTTTTGCCAACATAAGTAAACATCAGCAACGGCAGGGAAGCTTTACCCTTATCCGCTTCCAACTTGCGAATTTTACGTCCCAAAACCATACCATCCATATCTGGGAGATTCATCGTTAAAATCGCCACATCAAAATTCCATCCCTCCTGGAGAAGATGCAAAGCCTCATCTCCAGAAGCTGCGATCGCGGTTGGCATACCCCAAGACTCTGCCTGAGAAGCAATAGACTGCTGGTTAATCCGATGGCTTTCGACAAGCAACAACCGCTTGCCCTTCAAGAAACTATCCTCCTCATCAAAAGAAGGAACCTCGACGGCACTAGCGGCCATCGTAAAATAAAAAGTAGCACCCCTCGGACCGGTCGGCGGCTCGAAATCTGGAGGAGGATCGCCCACTACGCTTGCGCTAAGAGACGACTCGGCAGCCCCTTTTTCCCTTTCGGGAGGTACTCCTTCCTCCTCTATCGGTGCCCAGCGCGAGAGCGCCCACATCCGACCCCCCATCATTTCGCTCAAACGCTGACTGATAGCCAGTCCCAAACCTGTACCCCCATATTGGCGGGTGGTAGAAGCATCAACTTGAGAAAAAGCTTTAAATAGACGGTCCATACGGTCTGGAGGAATACCGATACCAGTATCCCGAACGCTAAACTCGATTTCATATTTACCCGGCAAGCACTTAGGCGCACCATCGGCTGTTGTCATGGTTCCTTCCCCATTGCTAGTATCGGAGGTCTCTTTGACTACCCTCGCCTTCACCGATACTACCACCTCTCCTTTCTCGGTGAACTTAACCGCATTCCCGAGTAAATTCACCAACACTTGCCGCAGTCTGGTAACATCTCCCAAAATCATCTCCGGTACCGAATCATCTATTAAATAAGCTAGTTCCAACGACTTATCCGAAGCCCTCGGTGCCAATAGCTCCAGAGACTCTTCGACGCAGGTTTGGAGGTCGAAGGGGTGTTGCTCTAAATCCAGTTTGCCCGACTCGATCTTCGTGAAATCGAGGATATCGTTAATAATAGTCAGCAGGGCATCCCCGCTGGTACGAATGGTTTCGACAAAATCCCGCTGCTCGGGAGTTAAATCCATATCCAGCAGCAAGCTCGTCATGCCGATAACTCCGTTCATGGGAGTGCGAATTTCGTGGCTCATCATTGCTAGAAATTCGCTCTTGGCGCGGTTGGCGACTTCAGCGGCGAGGCGGGCTTGTTCTAAGGCTTTATTTTTGGCTGCTAGCTCTTCTTTGGTACTCATCTCCGTTTCTAAGAGGTCCGCCTGGGCTAGGGTTAAACCTACCTGAGCCGCTACGTCTTCTAGGAGGTCGATTTCGTCCTGGGTCCACTGGCGCATATAGTCGCATTGATGTAAGTTGACGATCCCGTTGGGCTGTCCCTTATAAGAGGTGCGCACCGATAGCATGGATCGAACTTCCAAACGCCGATACATGGGAGTGGATGCTTTTAGTAGGGGATCGCTATAGACGTCTGGGGAGGCGATCGCTTTATCTTCCGCTAACAGCTTTTCCGTGTGGGGGTTGTAACTGACGGAAATTTCGACATCCAAACTGGACTGGTAGCCTGCTTCTAAATATTCGGCTACGCAGGGCAAGTGGGGGTAGGGCTCGGCGACGTAGCTGTGGATGGTACAGCGATTTACTCCAAATACTCGCCCTATTTGGGTGGCGGTTTTATCGAATATTTCTTTGGTATCTAGTTTGGAGCGTACTTCTGAGGTAATTTGTTTGAGCAATAAGGCTCTTTGGTATTGTCGTTTTAATGCTTCCGTTGCCTCTTGTCGCAACAGTTCCCCGCCTATATAAATGGCCATCAGTTTTAATACTTCTAAGTCAACTGACTTAAATCGCTTTCTACTCGACCGACTGGTAAAGCTGATAGTGCCAAAGACTTGACCTGCGACAATGACTTTTGTACCGATATATGCTTCGACTCGTCGGATGGTATAGGCCGGGTGATGTCGCCACTGGGAATCTTTGGCCGAGGAGATGGCTAGGGGTTCGGCTTGTCGCAAGGCTTCTCGATCGAAGGTTTGTTCTAGGGCGAAGGCGTCTCCTTTGGTCAGCCCAAAAGGAAAGTCTTCGGGGAGGTGCGCTGCTACTACTTCGTAGCGATCGCTTAAAACTTGTCCTAAAATTCCGATATCCATGCCAAACCGACGGCATCCCATGTCTAATAATGCTACGATTCGCCCTTCAAAGGAGCTATCCGCTCCCGCCGTCACTTCGTAGAGCTCGCGAATTGCTTTTTCGCTTTCTCGCAAGTTTTCTTCTGCTTCTAAGCGGTGGGTAATTTCGTGTAACGTTCCTACTATTCCTGCGATTTTTCCCTGAGAATCGATTAATAATTTACTATCTATTTCTACTGGAGTATAAGTGCCGTCTTTCGTCAGCAGTTCTAGTTGCTGCCGTCCTTCGCTTAAGTTCAAACCATGAGTTATTGACTGGGATTTTGAATCGGTTTTTGCTGGAGGCAAATCATCCCCAAGGTTTGAGTTTAAAGGTCTTAAATAATCTAAAAGTTTTTTGCCCAGAGTTTCTGTAGAAGAAAAACCGGTTATTTCTTTCCACGCATTATTGATAAATATTAATTGTCCGCCGCGATCTGTTTGGAAAACAATATCTTTAATATTGTTCATCGCCGTGGCATATTGTTTTACTTGGGTTTTAATTTTAGCATCAAACTCTCGGGTGGCGGTAATATCAGTATGAGTTCCCACCATCCGCACGGGGGCCGTTCCCTCCCAGAGGGCGAGAGCGCGATCGAGAATCCAAATAATACTTCCGTCTTTACGACGCATCCGATATTCTATATCAGAGGTAGGATTTTTTTTGCTCAAGCGTTCTTGAACCGCCGCGCTTACTTTTTCTATATCTTCTGAATGTATGCGGCTCAACCATTCGTCGATTTTGTTGGAGATTTCGGCTTCCTCATAGCCGAGCATTTCTTTCCACCGCCCGGAATAAAAGATTTCGTTGGTTTTGATATTCCAATCCCACAAACCGTCCCGGTTGGCTTCCAGGGCCAGGGCGGCTCGTTCTTGGTATTTTTGATGGTTTTTTTCTATTTGTTGGTTGCGGTTTGCAGACTGTTTTAGTTTTTCTTCGGCTTTTTGCAGTTGGGATGCTATCTGGAGTATGTGCCCTTCAAAGCGCAGGAGTGATTGATGTAGGGATTTTGATAATAAGCTTTGGGCGATCGCTGTTTGCGGACAAATCAGACTGAGGGGCTGGCCGGATGAACTCTGGACGATTAGGGGTAGTTGATTGTAGGTTTTTTCTAGCAACTCTATGGCCCCTTCCAGGGTTGCGTGCGATCGCACTACGGCGGGCATTCCATTACATACTGTTTCTGCTTTGGTTTGCTGCAGGTCTATTTCTAATGCTAGTAGCTGCACGATGTCGCGGCTACTTATTACTCCTTTTAGTTTATTGGTCTTTTTGCCTTTTTTCCGTTCGTTTTCCGCTGTTTCCGCTATCAATACATATTTAGTATTCCGGGCAAACATTAGTTTGGCAATCTGTCGCACCGATGAAGAACCAGAGGCGTGAACTATTTTGTTAGATGGGATTTGTGCTAGCTGCTTGAGTTGAATTAAGTTGCCTGGAATTGCTACGCTACCTTCTGTTTTTGAAGGGTTATTGTCTTCTGTTTCTCCTTCTTTTTCTAAGGTTAACAACTCCGGTTTTTCTTCTAGTTCTTTTGTTGGCCTTGGTAAATTGCGATCTCTGTCTAAAATAACTGCATTTGGCAGTAGGGGCCATCGCTTTTGGTAATAGGCGATTAAGTTGCTGGCGCTTATTAGGCCAATTAATGCTTCCGATTCGTCTAGGATTGGTAGGTGGCCGATTTGATGTTTTTCTAAGAGGGCGAGTAGGGCGAAAATGTCGGCAATTTCCGATAGCTTTGCTGTTACTATGGTTCTAATCATTATTTGGGCGATGGGAAATCCATTTAAGGTCGCTCCAATTGATGTTAATTGGATGATGTCTCCCTCTGTAAAGATACCCACGACCGACTGTTTTGTTTGTTCCTGGTTGGCCGGACCGATTTTGGCCCCATTACTCTCTGCGGGGGATACAGAATTTTCTGAGTTTGTTTGCTCTTCTACTATTAGCACGCAGCTAGCTCCAGTGCCGCTCATTAGCAGGATTACTTCTTCTACTGGGGTGTCTGCTTTGCTAGTTATTGGGTTGCGGTTGATTGCTTGGGCGATCGGTGGAATAAGCATTTTTGTTGTTTGCCTTGGTATTTGCTGGAGTATTTGATGCATTATGGATGGGGGCATCTCGGGCCATCGATTTTTATTGTAGGGGCTAATATACCTCTATGGTTAAACCCCTCTTTCTCCAACGGGGCTATTTTTGCCTTGGCTTTGGTCTTGGCACTTCTATTTCAATTTTGGGGAGCATCTCATATTTCCAAAAATACTTTTTTTCTGCTAAGAGTTCCCTCTTTTCCCGTTCCCTCTTTTCCCGTTCCCTCTTTTCCCGTTCCCCGTTCCCCGTTCCCCGTTCCCTAAAAGCGTTCAAATTTTGGGTTTATTCTTGCATTGAGATGCTCCCCAATTTTGCCATTACTTTAATTCATACTCAAAACCAGTACTCGTCACCAGTACTCTAACTCCTGGGGCTATTTTGGCAGTCAGATAAATGTTTAAAAACATTATTTTACAGCTATCAAATGCGCCAGTTCTGCCAATCTGCTTTTAAGCTAGGAGAAGATTTGGCGGGAGCATCTCATTTCTCTAAAAAAACTAATGTCAGTTGCTAATTGTTAGTTGTTAGTTGTTAGTTGAGCCATTGACAACTAACCACGCTCCAACTGATAAAGAGATTGGCAACGTTGCCTCGCAACGCTTCGCGTTTTTTGGTCTTTTTACAAATATGGGATGCTCCCGAATTTTGGTAAAAACCTGGATAGCTGCCAGTCAGTCTTGGTATTGGGAGCATCTCATATTTGCAAAAATAAAGAATGACGTTGAATCGAAACGCTGTGGCTATTCTCATTACCTATTACCGCGTTCCCCATTACCAAAAATCCTTAAATTTTGGGCTTTTTACTTGCATTGCAGTGTACCCTTGGTATTTCTCTTATTATTCTATCGCTTTTTTAAGTGGGGAGCATCTCATATTTCCAAAAATACTTTTTTTCTGCTAAGAGTTCCCTCTT
>CAZSTZ010000087.1:0-24894 GCA_964609515.1 uncultured bacterium
AAATTCGTAAGTGCGTTAGGGCGATCGCCGATTACATTATTAACAAGGGTTCGCTTTAATTGTTAGAGAGCCGGCCTGTGAAACCCGGTTTTTTAAAAAAACCGGGTTTCTGAGATCGATACCTTCGCCAAAATAAAAATGCTGCTCTTTGTAGGTAGGGCGCGCGCGAAGCGGAACCCAACATCGAAAGTTGGGTTCCACGGAGGTCCGCACAACCTACTCTTTTTGTCCCAGAAACCAGGAATTTCTGTAAAAACCTGGTTTCTAAATCTGCTCTCAACTGCATCCTCAATGCACGAACTTGAATACACTTTAAAAACCTCCCTAAGCCACAGAAAAGATTGCGGTCAATTTTTTACCCCTCCTCCAGTGGCACGCCTAATGGCTAAATGGATAACCAAAGATGACCCTAAATCTATATTAGACCCTGCTTTTGGTTTGGGTATTTTTTACGACGCTATCTGCCAGATTAACCCCCATAAAAACTTCCAATTCACAGCTTACGAACTCGATAAATTTATTCTGAGCCATCTTGATTTTAATCAAAACAACAAAAATCTCAAACTCATTAATAACGATTACCTAGAAGCTAATTTAAACTCTTACGATGCTATTATTTGCAACCCTCCATATATGAGGTTTCAAAAATTTCTTAGCCGCCACGATGTTTTGCCAAAAATCGAAAAACAAGTCGGCAAAAACCTAGTCGGTTATTCTAATATTGCTTCCGTATTTCTGGTAAAATCTCTCAACGAACTTAAACCCAACGGCAGGATGGCATTTATCATGCCTTTCGAGTTTTTTAATACCGGCTATGGCAAGGAAATAAAAAAAAGTCTCCTCCATAACGGTTTGCTCAAACAAATCGTAATCTTTGCTAACGAAAAAGACATCTTCCCAGAAGCAACTACAACTGTCTGCATTTTACTTTGCAAAAATGACCGTCGACAAGAACCAATAAAAATCTCTCGAATTAAGACCAATGAAGAAATAAATCGCCTCTCAGATTTTAGCAACTTCTATGAGTTTAAAATCAATCCCTCCGATTTACCATACAGCAAAAAATGGACTCCCATTATTGAGTCTTTATTCTCCAAGCGACAACTTCCTTCTGGTTTAGTTACCTTTTCTTTATATGGTGCTTTTAAAAGAGGGATAGCCACTGGGGCAAATGATTTTTTTGCACTCTCAAAATCGACTCTTGAAAAGCTAAATATAGACGATAGTAACTGCTGCAAGTGCATTACCAAAAGTCCGCAAATAACAAAAGCAATCTTTACAGAAAACGATTTTAATGCCTTAACTGACGCAGATAAACCGGTTTATTGTTTGGATGTCAAAGATGACGATAATTTGGCAATTATTAATTACATAAAACAAGGAGAAAAATTAGGTTATCATCAAAGATTTCTTACTAAAAACAGAAATCCTTGGTACAAAATTGAATCCAGAAAACCGGCACCGATTTTATTTGGTGTTTTTAGCAGGGGGCGCTTAAAAGTAATCAGAAATCTAACAACTGCTATTAATTTTACTTGCTTTCATTCTTTTTATCCCAATATGTTTGGTCAACTGCTAATAGATAAATTGTTTGTTTATTTACTCAGCGATATCGGGCAAGAAATAATTAAAACTAATAAAAGGAGTTATGGGGATAATTTAGATAAGTTTGAACCGGGGGATTTAAACGAGAGTTTATGTCCGAGTCAAAGTCAATTTGCAAAAATTAGGGATGGCGAAGTATTAGAAGTTATTAATATTGCTAAAACCAACCAGCAGCTAGCTATTAAAATGAGTAACGATTTGATAAATAGAATTTTAGACCCGACCGGTTAAGAAACCCGGTTTTTTCAAAAAACCGGGTTTCTGAGGTTAATTATTAATTATTAATTGTTAATTGTTAATTGTTAACTGTTAATTACCCAAAATCAATTATGGTTTGCCGATAAACCTCTGGCAAACCGGTGTCGAAACATTTACCCTTAACAACATAGCCAGTAACTCCTTTTTCACGCCGCAATCTTTCCAAACAAGTTGTTAGTTGAAACTCGCCTTTTTCTCGGAAATCGTTCTTAATATTTTCCTCCAAATAAGCAAAAATAATCGGTTCTAAAACGTACATCCCAAACACCGCTAAAAACTCATCCTCTGCCATCCCTTCCATACGGAGATTTTCGCGGGCGTAGTTAATATCTGGTTTCTCGTAAATTTGACTGGCAGCAATTATCCCGTCGGACTCCCAACTACCGCTAACGCATCCATAATGAGAAATATCCGAACCAGAAACCGCCCTTAAACCGATAACGCTTTGGTTTTTTTGCCCGTAAATTTGCAACATCTGACCCGCACAAGAAGTTTCTATTTTCGAGGCATAAAGATGGTCGCCTAATAATAATAAAAACGGTTCGTTTCCCACCCATTCTTTAGCGCAATAAACCCCGTGACCGTAACCTTCTTGTACTTCCTGGATGAGAAAAGTAATTTTACTGCCTAAATCTTGGAGGTATTGACAGTATTCTCGATTTGCCGGAGAGAGTTTTTCGTAATAGCTAGGGGCCGAATTAAAGAAATCGCTAAAAAGTGCGCGATCGCCCCTTTGTACCACTATCCCCACCTCTTCAATACCCCCCCTTATCGCCTCTTCGACAATCGCTAAAATTATCGGTTTAGCGCGACCGTCTCTATCTATTATAGGGAATAATTCCTTTTTTACCGCCTTGCTGGCGGGGAACATTCGCGTGCCAAAACCGGCAGCCGGAATTACTGCTTTGCGAACCTTTACGGTGGCTTGTATCATCTTTAATTATGGAGTAGCTAACAGGCGATCGCCCTTGATTTTTGAACAAAATAACATTATAAACCTTTTTGACATAAAACGATAAAATTGTACGGGGTTTATTGTCAATCTTGATTTATCTTAAAAAAACCGCTTTGTCCGCACCAAAATTAAGTAAAATTACTCTAAATACAGGAAAGGTTTTTCGGCGTTGTTCTGTTTTTTAAGCTTCAATCTTTACATTTTGTTGTAAAAGTTAAAGTAAAGTTTTAAAATAAAAGTTAATTTGTAAAGTTTTAAATACCTTTGCCAGGGAATCCCTCAACTAAAAATAACGTGTTAAGATAGAAAAAAGAAAGATTTAGAACCGTAATTAAACGATGAGGTAATAAAACTATGGATGCCAACGACATAGTAAAACGATATACCAAGGGAGAACGGGATTTTCGAGGAGCCAACTTAGCAAAAGCTAATTTAATAGCAGCAATTCTCACCCGCTCTAACTTTTCAGGAGCATTACTGCAAGATGCCTCCTTAGCCCGAGCCCACCTAGAGCGCTGCTTTCTGTTAGAAGCAAACTTAAGCGGTGCCTTCTTGTACGGAGCCGATTTAAGTTATGTCAAACTCAAAGAAGGAAAGCTCTTAGAAGCAGATTTAACCAAAGCCAATCTCAGCGGCGCTCACCTGGCAAAAGTAGATCTGCAAGGGGCCAAACTAAGCGGTGCAATCCTCCAGTGGGTGACGCTTTACCGAGCTAACTTACCCGGAGTCAACCTCTGCGGTTCCAATTTAAACGGTATTAACCTGCGGGGCGCTAATTTGGCAGGTGCAAACCTCAACTGGACCAACCTCAACGGAGCTCGCTTGAGCGGTGCGAATCTTAAAGGAGCCCTTTTAAACGGAGTCACCCTTAATGGTGCGTGGATGAACGGACTGGAGCTAGAGGGTATCGACTTCGCCAACACGGAATTGAACCAAGTAAAATTCAGCGGCGCTAAATTGCAAGGAGCAAACCTCAGCGCCAGCAGTATAGTTGAAGCTCAAATGCGCTTCACTAAATTAGATGAAGCGAACCTCAAGAATGCAGATTTACATAAAAGCAATATGAGGGGCGGTTTGTTGTTTAAGGCAAATCTGATGAAAACAGATTTGAGGGAAGCAGATCTGAGCCATGCCGACTTGAGCGAGGCAAATCTGAATTTAGCTACTCTGCAAGGTGCAAATCTCAACGGTGCTAATTTGCGCGATGCCTATTTGTGGGGTGCCAATTTGGATGGTGCCGATTTGAGCGGTGCAAATCTCAGCGGTGCGAGTTTGCGCGGGGCAAATATTATTGGTGCCTCTTTGCGCGATGCTAATCTCACTGGGGCTACGATGCCAGATGGCAAGATTCATGTTTAGGGGGAATGGGGAATGGGGAATGGGGAATAGGGAATAGGGAATAGGGAATGGCTAATTGCTAATGGTTAGGATTAACAAGTTCCCAATTAACAAGTTCCCAATTAACCATTAACAAGTTCCCAATTAACAAGTTCCCAATTGACAACTAACAACTCAGCAAATTAATTCTGCGCTCTAGCCGCTCTTTGTTTGGCTACGTTGAGATTGTTTTGATATTCTTGGACCTTCTGTTGGGCCGTTTGATAGTTGGGGTTAGATTCGGGAACCTCCTTCATCAAATCGATCGCCTTCTGCCACTCGGAAGCCACTTCGTTCCACTCTGCCCTAGTTTGAGCGCTACCTGCTTTAACGGCAGCGCCATAAGCAGTAGCAGTTGCATTCTTCCAAATTTCTTCCCCGGAGGGCCCGTCTGGAGAAGGAGAAGGGGAGCCAGGGGTCGGGGAGCTAGTGGTTTCTGCGCTTGAGGGGGAAGCTTCGGGAGATTCGACAGTATTAGGAGTGCTAGAGTCGGCTTGGGAACCTCCCAGGAAGGGCAGGCGAAATATGCCTGTAAAATGGAGAACCGCTAGAGCCACCAGGGGGATTAAGATTACCAGAGGGATGACTATTGCCAAGATAGGGAGCTTTTTCTTTGCCGGTTGGGAGGTTACTTCTGAGTCTTCTTCAAAATCTCCTTCTGAGTCTTCTTCAAAATCTCCTTCTGAGTCTTCTTCAAAATCTCCTTCTGAGTCTTCTTCAAAATCCCCTTCGCTGTTTACCTCGTCTTCCTCATCGAATAATTCCTCTTCATCTTCCGATAAATCGTCTGGGGGCTCCGTCTGATAATCTTCGTCAGTTTCGAGAGCTGTTTCTGCTTCCTCTGTAGCGTAGAGGGGGTCTTCTTCTGGTATTGGTTGGGGGTGGGGGATGCCTTCCGGTGCGAGAATAATTTCTTCCTCCCAGACGGGGGAGCTTTGCCCGGTAGGAACGCCGTAAACCGTCACCGTGTTAATCGATTCTACTCCCAATTTATCCATCCCATTGCGGATGAATTCTACGAGGGCTTTTTTTTGGCTGGCAACTTGTTCCGACTCTAGAGTTACCTCTAGAGAGGTATTAGAGCGGACCACATCGACCTTAATGCCTTTTTTTTGGAGTGAATGATTGATGATTTGGGCAATTACTTTGGGGTTGCCCTGTTTGGCGAGTTCTCGCAGATTGTTTGGTGGCATGGCTGGGGTTTTTTTGTAGAAGAAAATAGTTAATTTTATCGATAAATCATAAGCTTTGACCAGTCCCCGAGGCGAACTTTCGGGAGATTCTGAAGGTATTTGAGAGCTTAAGGGAGCCGCCAAGGCCCGGCTACTTAGCAAATAGGCGGCAAAGCTCGATGGCCTTAGTTTGCAAGGTGGCTGTTTCTTCTGCTCCTTTTTTGAGACTCCATTCTAACTCTAGCAATAAAGGTAGGGCTTGTTGCAATTTGGCCAAAGATAGGGACTTGACTTCTTGACGCAAAAAGTATATCCTTTTCGGGTTTCCTACTTCGGCAGCAGTGGCGATGGCCAAATCATCTTTTTCCCCCGTTTCGATCGCTAATTTTACCCACAACCAGGTTCTAAACTGACCCACTAGAGTGGCCGTTATTTTCAAAGCGGGTTCGTTGCGAGCGATTAAATCTGCCACTAACTCCAGAGCCCGAGAGGTTTGTCCCTCTCGAAGAGCTTCGGCGAGCTTTAAACTGTTTTGGGTATTGGATTGGACTAAAGCAGCGATGGCCTCTACATCTATAGGCTTATCGCTGCCCATAGCATAAAGCTGTAATTTTGTCAATTCGCTGTAAATAAGTCTAGTATCGTTACCGACAGACTCGGCCAAAAGTTGAACGGCACCGCGAGTCAGTTTGACCTTTAATTCTGCTGCAACCTCTTTAACCCGCTGTTGGAGCAGTTCGCTCTTCCAGGGAGGAATGGGAGCAAACTCGCGCACTGTAGCCAGTTTTTTGAGTAGCTTAGTCGATTTTAAACGTCCGTCAGGTTTATTGCTGGTAGTAAGTAATAATACAGAAGAGTCGGGAATCTGAGGTAAGGTGCGCTCCAACTCGGCCAATAGTTCGGGAGAACAATGCTGAGTTATAGTTGTATCAACTAGCCAGACAAAACGACTCCCAGAACCAAATGGCGAAGTCATGGCCTGATTTAGTCCTGCGAGGACGGCATCAGGCCCATCGGGCAAAATTTTGTCAAAGTTAAAACTGGCCCATGTGGGGTCGAGGACAGATTGGCGCAGGGCATCAACGGCCCGACCCATCGAAAAGTCATCTTCCCCAAAGAAAAAGTATGTAGGCATTAACCAGAGGCGAGGAACGATTGGACGATAATTATCAAAACTACATTAATCGGGTAGCTGGTTTGACGCTGCCGGAGACTTACAAGTCTCAATTCGAACACATACTGGAGTCTCCCAAGTTTAAACGATCGCCCGAAGGCCAGGTAGAGGCCGCTCCTTTTCCTGGCTATTCGGTGGTAACGCCCCCAAGGAGAGAAGATACCGAAAATGCGAGTTTCTACGCAAATTTGGATCGATGCCAAAAACAGTTGTTGGAGTTGCTCGATGACGGTATGATGGTGCCGATACCAGGAGAAACTTTCCATATTACCATAGCGGATCTAATCTGGGAAAATGCTTTCTTGGATGCTAGGAGCAAAAATCCAGATTTCGAGGAGGAATTGCGATCGCGCATTAGGGAAAGCTTTTCAAAATGTCAACCAGAATTAAAGCAAGGTGCTAAATTTGGGTGGCAAATATTAGGGATAATGGTCAGAAGTAGGGCGATCGCTGTTTGTTTGCTGCCGCAAGACGAAAGTTCTTACGATCGGATTTTACAAATACGTCGATCGCTTTATCAAAACCCGGAACTAATTGCTCTGGGAATAGAACAACAATATAACTTGACGGCTCATGTTACTCTGGGCTATTTTACGAAGACTCCAGAGAAACTAGATGGCGGTCGCTTTGCTGAGGGCTTATCGAAAATAAACGACCAATGGTTAGACTCTCCCCAAGAATTATGGATACATCGTTTGGAACTGCGCAAGTTTGACGATATGACCCACTTCTACCGCCAACCAGATTGGCCCGTTATCGAATTGTAATCGATTTTTGTTAGTTGTTAATGGTTAGTTGTTAGCTGACAACTAACAACTAACAACTAACTCTTAACAAAAGAAAATTGACAATTGACTGTAAATATTATTGGTATTGGTTTAGATGGCGCTGCCGGCTTAAGCGAGTCGGTGAGGCAAATTGTAGAAAGGGCGACGTTGCTGGTAGGGAGCGATCGCCACTTGAGCTATTTTTCCAATCAGGGAACGCCGCGAATAGTTCTGGGAAACTTTCTAGACGCGATCGCGGAAGTTAAACGCCATTTAACTCAGCCCAATAACTCAATCGTCGTGTTAGTTTCCGGGGATCCGCTCTATTATGGTTTGGGGAGATTATTAGTAAAGGAACTCCCTTGGGAACAATTGCAATTTTACCCCCATGTCAGTTCGGTACAGCTAGCATTTAATCGCCTCAAAGTACCCTGGCAAGATGCCAAAGTCATCAGCGTTCACGGTCGCGCTACGGACGAACTGACGAAAACTCTCCAGCAAGGGGCAGAAAAAATAGCCGTGTTGACCGATAATAATAACTCTCCAGGAGCGATCGCCCGCTTGCTCTTAGAACTAGACTTACCGACGGAGTATCAATTTTGGGTTTGCGAAAACCTCGGCGGTCCCGACGAACGGGTACAACTTTGGTGGCCCGAAGATGTAGAAAAGCAAACTTTCTCGCCGTTGAACGTAGTAGTCTTATTGCGGGAGAGTAATACAGAAGGACGAGGTTTCGATTTAGGGAAAATGCCCTTGTTAGGATTGCCCGATAGCAGTTTCCTCAGTTACGAAGACCGTCCGGGGTTGATGACCAAGCGGGAAGTGAGGTTATTAGTATTAGGGGAGTTAGCTTTGCAACCGGGGCAGGTTATCTGGGATATCGGGGCGGGTACCGGTTCTGTTTCCGTAGAGATTGCCCGTTTGTGTCCCGACTCGACAGTATATGCGGTTGAAAAGACGGCGATGGGTAGTTCCTTAATTGAAGAGAACGCCAAACGGTTCGGGGTGACAAATATAGTTTCAGTCAACGGCAGCGCCCCGGACATTTTACATCGGCTGCCAGTTCCCGATCGCGTCTTTGTGGGGGGCAGCAGCGGTAAAGTGAGAAACATTTTAAGCGTTTGTAGCATTAGGATGAGCGGGGGGGGAATTATCGTTTTAGCTTTTGCGACGATGGAACATTTAAGCGATGCTATCGGTTGGGTAGAAGAGAGAAAGCGAAGTGACAAGAAATGGAGCTATCGGTTATTACAAGTACAGCTATCCCGTTCCGTTCCCGTAGCGGGACTAACCCGCTTTGCGCCCTTAAACCCAGTTACAATTATGAGCGTCAACTATAGTTTGTAGCAATCGCTTGAGGGATAAAAAAAACCATGCAACGACCTTCTGCTTCCGAGATTAAACGATTTCTCCGCAAACTATGGCACAGTTTTATCGAACTGCTGCGCGTCGTTTTCGTTCGCTTACCTTTAGCCGGGTTAAGGTTAATCCTGGAGTTTCAACGCCAGAGACAGCAAGCCGATCGCGAATTAAAAAGTGCTAACCCGGGCGATCGGCAAACCCGCGCCTCATCTAACCTCGATAAAAACCTGCAATTCCTAATGGAGGTATTGCAAGCAACCTGCGACAGCAAAGGCAACCCCAAAATTGTCTATCCCCTCCTGGCAGCTAACCAAGACAAGCTCGACGACAGCTTTATTCTAGTCTTGCGAACCTGGACGGAAGTAACCCTATCGAGGATACAGCCATCCCAACGGGAAAAAATGGTCGCCGATCTGAGCAACTTTAGCAGTCTCATCGGCGATTTTCCTTTGGGTAACAAAGGGACAAACGTAGAAATCGGCCTCGCAGGCTGCGAAAGTTGCCTCGCAGTCTTCACCCGCCACAGCCACCCGGAAACTTGGGCAGCCATTCAAAATAACCTGGGCATAGCTTACAGTAATAGAATGCGCGAGGACAAAGCAGAGAATCTGGAAAAGGCAATTCAAGCTTTCGAGCTGGCATTAGAAGTTTACAATAAAAACGACCATCCCAAGGAGCGGGCGAAGACTCTAAACAATCTGGGCAATGCTTACTGTCAGAGAATACGGGGCGACAAAGCAGAGAATCAGGAAAAGGCAATTCTAGCTTTCGAGCTTTCGTTAGAAGCTTACAAACCATCGGACTACCCTATCGAGTGGGCGAGAACTCAAAACAATCTGGGTATAGCCTACAGCGAGAGGATCGGGGGCGACAGGGCCGAAAATCTGGAAAATGCGATTCAAGCTTATCAGCGATCGCTAGCAGTTTACAATCAAAATAACTACCCCATCCAGTGGGCGAGGGCTCAAAATAATCTGGGCGCTGCCTACTTTGAGAGAATCCGCGAGGACAGGGCAGAGAATCTGGAAAAGGCGATTAAGGCTTATCAACGGGCTTTAACGGTTTATACTAAAAATGACTTCCCCACCGATTGGGCGGCGACTCAAAACAACTTGGCTAACGCTTACAGTAACAGAATTAGGGGGGATAAAGCGGAGAATTTGGAAAAAGCAATTGAAGCTTACGAACTGGCATTAGAAGTTCGCCGCAAAAGCGATTTCCCCGTACTCTGGGCGGTGGCTCAAAATAACTTGGGCATAGCCTACAGCGAGAGGATGGGCAGCGACAGGGCGGAAAATCTGCAAAAAGCAATTATAGCTTATCAAAAGGCTCTAACGGTTTATAAGAAAAATCAATTCCCCCTCGACTGGGCGCGGACTCAAAACAATCTGGGTATAGCTTACAGCGAGGCGATCGGTGTCGATAAGGCTGAGAATGCAGAAAATCGGGATAATGCGATTAAAGCTTTCGAGCTAGCGCTGGAGGTTTATACTAAAAATGACTTCCCCAAGGATTGGGCGGAGACTCAAAAGAACCTGGGTATAGTCTATAACAAAAGAATTAAGGGCACTAAAGCGGCGAATCAGGAAAAGGCGATTAAAGCTTATCAGCGAGCCCTGGAAGTTTATACTAAAAATGATTTCCCCGTCGAGCGGGCGGCGACTCAAAATAATCTAGCCCTTGCCTACAGCAAGAGAGTTTGTGGCGACGGGGCGGAGAATAACCAAAGGGCGATGGAAGCTTTCCAGCTAGCTTTGGAAGTTTACAACGAATCTGACTATCCCGTTGAGCGGGCGGCCATTGAAAAAAACCTCAGATTGTTAATTGCTAATTGACAAAAAGCGTTAGATTTTTGAACTCATCTCAAATAAAACTGCTATATAACCTGACCTTTTCTATAGCGTTTTCAAATGAGATGTAAACAAGAAAGGGCTATTTACTACCAGCAAAAAATTCTGGAAACCCTCTTACCCATTCCCCATTCCCCATTCCCTATTCCCAAAAAGCGTCAGCCTTTTGGACACATCTCAAATAAAACTGCTATATAACTTTTTTATCTGGCTGGCGATCGCCATTGAAATTCACCCCAACTTTTCCCTACCTTTTGTTGGGAATAATTAAATTAAATAGCCGAACTTTTCCTTATTTACACTTCCAGAGAACCTGGGTTAAATTGAAGCTACCAACAACTAAAAACATTGGGAGTTTTGATTAATGCTGTTAACCAAAAATTAGAATTTTCTGTAAAACTACAGAGACGCAAATTAATTAATAAAGTTTTCGACAAGTTAGTTTTTTTCTCGGAACCTTTAAAACTCAAGTTGGTGAAAACAATACATCGAAAACATTATTAAAAGAGGAGGCGGTGCAGCTATGACAAACAGAACATCTCGTTCTTCGCGGACGGCCCTTGTTGCTTTAAACAACTTTTCCCCTTTTGGCAATAAAATTGTTCGGGCGGGCTACGTCACTATAGAACAACTACAAGAATGTCAGATTAAGAGTAAAGAAGAAAAAACACCTATTACTCAAGCCCTGGAAGAGGTAACAGGAGAAAAACTCTCGCCAGAGTTGCAGCGCTACTACAAAAAACATCAGCTTTTCGAGTTAAAAATACTGTATGGTCTGGCAGAGATTGACTTAGAAATTAATCCGGTAGCGCCCCAACAGGTAGCTTATTTAATCGAAAAATTCGTTCCCATTCAAACCTGCCAGGAATTTGAAATCGTACCCCTGCGCAACAAAGAAACCGATTTTGCCGATCGCCTCATTAAAGAAGGCTACATCAAAGCAGAACGACTCTATCAAGTCCTCCACGACAGCGCGACGGCGGGGGCGAAACCTTTTATCGAACAAATAGAAGAATTAATAGGAAACACCATCCCTAATAAATGGCTTGAAGAATACCGGCAACAAGAACCATTTCTGATAGTGGCAATGGTAAACCCCGATAACCTGGGAGCCCGAGACCAGTTAAAAAATCAAATTTTGCGGCGTTCTGGAACTACTTTAGAACGGCGGGTAATTATGCGGGAGGACTACCAACAATTGATATCTGCCTATTTGGAAGAGCGAGCTAACATAGTCAAAAGACGGGCGGAACGAGAAGAGAATAAAAAGTTAGACTTTAACGCGGGGGAATTTGACGGCAGCGAAATTGAAGAAACCGAAGCCGAAGCGGAAGTAGAAGATATAGCGAAACTGGTAGAGAACTCCGAAGAAGCTCCAGTCATCCGGGCGGTTAACATCATTTTAGTAAAAGCACTTTCGGAGGGAGTCTCGGACATTCATGTGGAACCCCAAGAGGAACACCTGCAAATTCGGATGCGCAAGGATGGGGTTTTGCAAGAATATTATCGCTTCCCGAAAAAGGTCATCCCGGCCATAACCTCCCGTTTCAAAATCATCGCCAATCTAGACATCGCCGAACGGCGGCAAGCTCAAGACGGGCGCATTCGCCGGGTGTTCAAAGGGCGGACGATAGATTTCCGGGTTAATAGTTTGCCCGGTCGCTACGGGGAGAAAATCGTTCTCAGAATTTTGGACAGTTCCAGCACTCAGTTAGGTTTGGATAAGCTCATCACGGATGAGGAAACTTTAGCTTTGGTGAGGGAAACTGCCAGTCGTCCTTTTGGCTTGATTTTGGTGACGGGGCCCACGGGCTCGGGTAAGTCAACTTCTTTATATTCGGTGCTGGCGGAACGGAACGAACCGGGGATTAATATTAGTACGGCGGAGGATCCCATCGAGTATGCTTTGCCGGGAATTACGCAATGTCAGGTTATTCGGGAAAAGGGTTTGACTTTTGCTAATATTCTGCGGGCGTTCTTGCGACAAGACCCAGACGTGCTGTTGGTGGGAGAAACGCGGGATAAGGAAACGGCGAAAACTGCTATCGAGGCTGCTTTAACGGGACATTTGGTGTTGACTACTTTACATACTAACGATGCGGCGGGGGCGATCGCTCGTTTGGACGAGATGGGGGTAGAGTCTTTTATGATTTCGGCGGCGTTGTTGGGAGTCTTGGCGCAACGTTTGATGCGGCGGGTATGCAGCGAGTGCCGGCAGGTTCATACTCCCGAAGATAAGGAGTTGCGGCGTTACGGTTTAGTGCCGTCTCAGGAAAAGGGCAATATTTTTTATCAAGCGAAGATTATCCCGGTGGAGGACCGCAAGACTTTAGAAAATCGCGGCGACCTCTGCAAAAAGTGTAGCGGTACCGGTTATAAGGGCCGGGTGGGGGTTTACGAATTTATGAAGGTTACGGAACGGTTGCAAACTTTGATTACTCAACGGGCACCCACGGAACAAATTAAGGAAGCGGCTGTGGAAGAGGGGATGAAAACTTTGTTGCAATATAGTTTGAATCTAGTCCGGGAGGGTTATACCACTTTTGAGGAGGTGGAACGGGTGACATTTACCGACTCCGGTTTGGAGGCGGAAATGAAGCGGGCGGCGAAACAGAATCTTATCTGTAAGAGTTGCCATGCCGAGTTAAAACCGGAATGGATGGAATGTTCTTTTTGCTTAACTCCCCGTTTTGAATAGTTCGTAGTAATCGCGGAGCGCGATAGTTCGTAGTAATCGCGGAGCGCGATAGTTCGTAGTAATCGCAGAGCGCGATAGTTCGTAGTAATCGCAGAGCGCGATAGTTCGTAGTAATCGCAGAGCGCGATATACAGATAGCTTCACCCACCAGAAACCCGGTTTTTCGCAAAAACCCGGTTTCTTAAACCTCGAAGCGATTATAATGTCGGCGTAACTTCTCAATTGTTAACTCCATGAAACAAACAAACGCAAAACGATACGGACTGAAAACCGCCCTCGCCAAGCTCGGCATTATCGATGCTCCAGTAACCGTTGAGGCTTTAGTAAAAGTTCTCAAAAAAAACCAAAAACCGACGGCGGGCTGGGCCGCTTGGGTTTTGGGACAGGTGGGGACCGATGAGGTAGTGGGGGAGTTGGAGGCTATCTCGCTCGCTCGCTCTAACAACGATACGGCACTTTGGGCTGTTTGGGCTTTAGGAGAAGTAGGCAGTCAAAGAGCGATCGCCACTTTGCTAAATGCCCTCAAACACGGAGAACCCGAAGTTCGCTGGCGGGCGGCGGCGACTTTGGGCAAAAACCGAGTTTTAGAAGCAGTACCAGCTTTGATAGAGACTCTCAAAAACGATAAGGATGGTTATGTGCGAGGAAAGGCGGCGGCGGCCTTGGGTAACATCGGCTCTGAGTCGGCGGTGTCGGCTTTAGTGGAGGGGATTTTCGATGAGGACTTATATACCAGCGCGCAGACGGTGGAAGCTTTAGGCAAAATTGGCACCGAGCTGGCGGTTAAGGGTTTGTTAACTGCTCTCCAGCATCCTGACTCCCAGGTTCGGGGGGAGGCTGTTTTTGCTCTGGGGGAGGTGGGCGATCGCGGCATTGACGGTATCGCTGCTGCATTGGAGGATAAGGATATTTTCGTCCGGGGCAGGGCAGCTAAGGCTTTGGGAGAGTTGGGAGCGGAAAGGGCGATCGCTCCTCTGGACCGGTGCTTGCGAGTAGAGCCTGGATATTACGTTCGCTGGAACATCGCCGAAGCTTTGGGGCGCATTGGCACTGACAAGGCTGTTAAGGCTTTAGAATTTGCTTTAGAGGATCCGGAACCGGCGGTGCAGCAAAGGGCGGTTAAGTCTTTAAAGCAAATCGACTCGGAGACTGCCAGAGCAGCTTTAGAGAAAGGTTTAAGCAGTTTTGCTCCCGAAGTTCGAGAAAAAATGGAGTTGCTGTTGCGTCTGGAGCCCTTGCCAGAGTCAACGACGGAAACAACAGGCAACCTGCCCCAAATTTGGATAACATCTTTTAGCGAAGCGGCGGAGTATATAGCGGAGAAAAGGGATTCTCTGAAATACCTAATTTCTATAGGCACTCCCGGCACGCCCTTACCAGTCGGTTTCGACTCGGTGCCCCACCGACTGCGGTTGGAGTTTAGCGATATCGACGAACCGGTTAGCGAGCCCGATATGATAATGCCTTCTCCTGGGGATGTCTTAAAGATTGTTGAGTTTGCTTCTCTGGTTGCGAGAAAGGACGGGGATGTATTAGTTCACTGTCACGCGGGGGTTAGTCGTTCCACGGCTGCCGCTTTGACAGTGTGGGCGGTATTGTTAGGGGCGGAGGAAAGTTCCCAGGAACTCGATGTGCGAGCGATGAGTAACGTGCTAGCAGCGACCCCCTTGGCGAGGCCCAACCGTTGGCTAGTAGAGTTAGCCGACGAGATTTTGGGGAGAGAAGGGAAGTTAGTAGAAGCAGTAGAATTTATGCTCAGTTCGCAGTAATCATAGATAAGCGGTTGGCGTTGTTGGAGTGGATGTGCCAGCAGCAGCATCCGTTTGAGGAGCCGGTGTATTGGGCCGCCTTTGTTTCTCAGGGGATGAATTGATAGTTATGGGTTGTGGGTCCAGAAACCCGGTTTCTTAATTCTTCAAGGCTAACTCGCCCGCCAGAAACCCGGTTTCTCTGAGAAACCGGGTTTCTGGCGGTCTCTATGCTGATGTTATTTTTGGTAATTTTTGTTCCCGTTCAACCCTACAAGCTCCTGTTTCGACACAACCCCATTTTCTCTTGTTTGCGAAACGACCGGCGGTTCTACTACTGGGGGAGCTACCACTGGTGCTTCCGGTGCCTCTTCCTCAGATTGCCCTTGGGAATTTTTGAGAGTTGGTGGAGCTACTGGCGGCGGAACCATCGGCGGTTCTACTACTGGGGGCTCTAGCATTGGTGGTTCCCCTGCCTCTTCCTCCGGCAGCTCCCAGGGAGGAGATTCGTCCTCAGTCTCTTCCATAGTTTCGGGAGGTATGGGGGGGGCCACGGGTGGAACTACTGGCGGGGGAGCGATCGCCTTTTCTGTATCCTCTACCTCTAACTTGGCCGATACATTTTTTACAACTGGCGCGGCAGTCGTTCCAAAAGCGAGTTTTCCCCTCAATGCCGCAGTCGCCAAACTCCTCTTAAAGTGTTGAGCCACGGCATCCTGTAATTCCGTTAGGCGATCGTCGTCTAATTCCCCCACCCCTTCAATTAACTTCAATACTTGCGAAAAAGCATGATTTCCCTCGACCAAAGCTTCACTTTCTGGGTCTGCTTTAACCTCCACCGACTCCGAAATTTGCCGCCGAAGTTTGCCAGCTTTTTCCTTACATTCCAGCAAAGGTTTAAAGTTGCTATTATCTTGATGAAATACGGTCAAAACTCGGTCCAAAATTATTAAAGCTCGCTGTCTAACTTGAATGGCGCGATTCCGTTCTTCTTCTGCTTTTTTAACAGTTGAGAGCAAAAGTTCTAACTCGGTAAGCGACACAACTTTATCCGGGTTTTCGGGGGCTACTCCTAAAGTTTGCGCTGCTTTTACCAGCTTATTTTTACAGTCAAAAAAATCATTTTTAACTGTTTGGAATTGTTCTTGTAATCGAGCTAAATTATAATCCATCGACTTAGGTTTTACTGTTAGTTTTTTCTAGGTTATTGCGGCAAGAGAACGGGACAAAAAGTCGCCACTCCGATGCCCGGTGGTTCGCCAGAGGTATTATCGCCCAACTAGGGAAACTGGGTCGGCATTTTCTCCGAGTTCTCTCCGTTTCTTAGGCTTTCTAATTGTACTAGCCACTCTGACATCTAGGCAAGTTTTGAGAAAGTTTTGAGAAAATTTTAGGAAACTTCCCAAAAGGACATTATTTGGGGGATGCAGTTCTTGACAAATCGCTTCTTCTTTGTTATAATTACCAACTTTTTAGCCGCGCTAAATTGTCCCCCTCAAAGGGACAGCTCCAGTAGAGCGATCGCCACTGGATGACTCAGTTCCACAAATTCTTTGCTTCTATCTTTGCCGTCGGCATCGGGTAAAAACAATAGCAAATCTTTATAATTGTAGTTGTCGATAATAAACTCTTTAATTAAAGATTTGGCATTAGCATAACCTTGCGGTCTCGGTTTTGATAGCATTTCTACTTTAGCATTGGGCTTGTTGCATTGTTTCATAATTTTCTCAATTAATGGCTTGAGAATGTAACCGTTGTTGGTAGGGTCTTCAGAAATAACTAAGACGTTAAAACTCATATTATTCCCCCCTCAAACCAACCTTCTGCAAATAACTCGCCCACGGGATATTTTTCCACAATTTTGACTAATTTGGGAACTTCTTTAAAAGGAACGATTCGAGTAGCACCGGTTTCTTCCTCTAGCTTGCAAGCAAAGCTAGTCCGATAATCTTCCGGTGTCAACCAATTTAATAATAGCGGAGACTGAGTAGTAACTATTACTTGAATGGGAATATTTATGGAACTGACTTTTTCTTCCTCCAGATAAGCTTCTGGGGAAAGATAGTTTTGTTCTTTACTAGCTATCATAATATCAATTAATAATTAACAATTAACAATTGGGAGAGGATCGAGAAACCGGGTTTTTGCGCTTATTCCCGGTTTCTGGTAGGCAACGCTCAAAGTCCCCCAATTCAGCGGGGGATTTAGGGGGATCGACCGCTTAAAACTCCCCGTCCAAAGCGCTAACGCAACGCTCGCAAATAGTCGGATGTTCGGAAAACTCGCCGACTAAAGTAGAATAATTCCAGCATCGCTCGCATTTCTCCCCGTCGGCCTTCACCACGCCAATATTTAACGACTCGGAAACCGACTTATATTCTACTTCCTCCAGCGCCTTTGCCGAATCTACCAACTCCACCTGGGAGGTAATAAACAAATAGCGCAACTCGTCAACGCCGTTACCCGCACCGACAGAGGTTTTCGGGCGATATTCGGACTTAGATAAAGCCAAAGAACGCACGTCGATAGTTTGCACCGCGTCTTTGGTTGTGGTAACTTCGGTTTGAGAACTCACATCCAAAGTCTCCACCGACTCTGCCGGTTCGCGATCGCCCACAACCTCCAGATACCACCACAACAACTTATCGGACAACTCCTCGCGAGTATCCGCCCGCAGCAAAAAGCGCCACGCAAACCAAAGCGAGTAGCCGATGCCGATAAGTTCAAACCCAAAACCCAACAACGGAGTCTCGTTTACCGCATCCATCACCCCAAACACTATTTTCGTCGCTACCAAAAAAGCAACAATTAAAACTACCGTCGGCAGAGCCCGTTTGTAATCCTTCACAAAATTGAAAGTCTTACCAGGCAGCTCCCCTACCAGTCGCAAAGTATCCTCAAAAATTGCCAGCGCCTCGTTGGATGCTGCCTCTCCAAAACTCTCCGCAGACTCCCCACTGGATGCCTCGCCTTCTGGGGGCACCGCATCGGTAGGGTTCAAACTCAGCAGTTTCGATCGCAACTCCCCATCGGCGGAATGCAACAACACCTTCGCTTCTAAAGAAGAACCGATGGCCTTCCCTATCCGCGCCTGTTCCAATACCTTATTAACCTCGGTCCGAGTTTCGCGCAACTTCTGCCACGACTTGCCCAACTCCGGGTTCCGCCATTTCTCGTCCAACTTCACCCACCCGGACTCGAACGCAGACTTATAAGGAGTGGAATAGGGCAGGTTTTGCCAAATATCCTCCGCCATGTGGCACAACACCGGAGCGATCGCCCGCGTCAAATTCTCCACCGCCACTGCCAACACCGTCTGACAGCTCCGACGGCGGTAAGCATCCGCCGCGCTGATATAGAGTCGGTCTTTAGCAACATCCAAATAGAAATTCGACAGGTCGACGGCGCAGAAATTCTGTACCGTTTGGAAAAAGCGGAAAAACTGATACTTCTCGAAAGCATCGGTCACTTCCGCAAAGACTTCGGTCATGCGGTGGAGCATATATCGGTCTAACTCCGGCAAGTCTTCGTAGGCGATCGCGTCTTTTGCCGGGTCGAAGTCGTGCAAGTTGCCCAACAAAAACCGCGCCGTGTTCCTGATTTTCCGGTAAACGTCGGACATTTGCTTGAGAATATTCTCGCTGATGGGCACGTCGCTAGTATAGTCAACGGAGGAAACCCACAACCGCAAAATATCCGCACCGTAGGGCGGTTCTTTTTTCTGATTGCTTCCGCCCTGGATGACTACTTGCGGATCTATGACGTTCCCCACAGATTTACTCATCTTCCGACCTTTCTCGTCCAGAGTAAAACCGTGAGTCAAGACAGTTTTGTAGGGGGCAACGCCGTTAGTGGCGACGCTGGTAAGCAAACTAGACTGGAACCAGCCCCGATGTTGGTCGGAACCTTCCAAATACATATCCACTGGATACCCGAGCCCCCGCTCTTTGACAACCGCCGCCCAGGAGGAACCGGAGTCGAACCAGACATCCATCGTGTCGGTGCCTTTGCGATACTTGCGTCCGTCGTTCCGATATTTCTCCGGCAGCAATTCCTCCACGGACATCTCCCACCAGGCATCGGAACCTTTTTCGGCAACGATCGCTTTAACACGAGCGATGGTTTCTTCGTTGAGTAAAGGTTCGTTAGTTTCTTCGTCGTAAAATACGGGAATGGGTACCCCCCAACTCCGCTGGCGGGAGATACACCAGTCCGAGCGATCGCTCACCATCGGCGTTATCCGGTTTTGCCCTTGGGCGGGTACCCACTTTACAGTGGCGATCGCTTTTAACGCCTCTTCCCGGAAACCTTCCACCGAAGCGAACCATTGTTCCGTCGCCCGGAAGATAGTTGGTTTTTTAGTGCGCCAGTCGTAAGGATATTTATGGTTGTAAGGTTCTTCTTTTAATAGGGATCCCGCTTTTTCCAGCGCTTCCACGATAGCGGCGTTCCCGTCTCCGAGAACGTTCAAACCCGCAAACTCCCCCGCTTCTGTAGTAAAGTTACCTTTCTCATCCACTGGAGATAAGATGGGCAAACCGTAACGGCGACCCACGATAAAGTCTTCTTGACCGTGACCGGGTGCCGTGTGTACCAAACCGGTACCGGAGTCGGTGGTAACGTAGTCGCCGCCGATAACGATGGCGCTTTCCCGAGGGAACAGAGGATGTTGGTAGGTGCAGTTTTCCAGGTCTTTCCCTTTGACTTTGGCAACGATGGTTAGTTTGGTTCCCAAGGTTTCCGAGAGTCGTTCCACGGTTTCGGCAGCGACGAGGAAGTATTTGTCTTCTTCCTTGTCTCCCTTGCCCCCCTTGTCTGCCTTGTCCCCCTTGTCTGTCTTGACTGCGGCATATTCGAGGTCGGGGTTGACGCTGACTGCCAAGTTGCCCGGTATCGTCCAAGGGGTAGTCGTCCAGATGGCGACCCAGAGATTTTCGAGCAAGGGTTTTAGTTCCGCCAAAGCGTCTGTTTCTGCCAGTCCGGTCATTTTGAAAGCGGCGTAGATGCTCCGGGAGACGTGACCTTCGGGGTATTCGAGTTCTGCTTCTGCCAGGGCAGTTCGGGAGCTGGGGCTCCAGTGGACTGCTTTGAGCCCGCGATAGATGTAGCCTTTGAGTACCATCTCGCCGAAAACGCCGATTTGTGCGGCTTCGTATTCGGGGGTTAAGGTGAGATAGGGATTGTCCCAGTCTCCCCAAACTCCGTAGCGTTTGAAGCCGTCCCGTTGTTTGTTCGCTGTTTCTATAGCAAAATCTCTCGCTTTGTTGCGTAACTTAATTGGCGCGAGCGATTGACGTTCTTTTGATTTTAACTTTTGCAGCACTTTTAGTTCTATCGGCAGTCCGTGACAGTCCCAACCTGGAACGTAACGCACTTTTCTTCCTCGCAAAATGTGATAGCGGTTAATTATATCTTTGAGAATTTTATTGAGGGCGTGACCGATATGCAGGTCGCCGTTGGCGTAGGGGGGGCCGTCGTGAAGGATGAAGGGCTCCCCCGGGTTGTTTTGGGAGAGCCGCTGATAGATTTGCTCCTCTTCCCAGAATTTCTGCAACTCTGGCTCCCGAGTCACCGAGTTGGCCCTCATGTTAAAGTTTGTCTGGGGCAGGTTTACGCTGTCTTTATAGCTTTTGCCTTCTGTCATGGACTTTTTGTTTTTTGTTTGAGTTTGGACCATTTTAGCACGGCTCTTGCCAATTAACAATTAATAATTAACAATTAACAATTGGGGTTGTTGGTGGGGGATGAGGTTTGGTTTGCTTCGGGGCACTTTAAGAAACCGGGTTTTTGCGATATTCCCGGTTTCACGTGGGTGACGGGATTTTTGTTTTTTGTTCAAAAAACCCGGTTTCTTACATATCCGGTTTCTTACATCTCCCGAAAGACGAACTTTTAAAAACTAAACGTGGTTCTTACTACCCAAATAAATAAATCATCATTCTTGCTATCTTGATTTAGAGAAGGCAGCCAAAAAATACCCGGAGTAATCGAAATATTGTCGTTCATTTGAAACTTATAAAAAGCCTCAAAATGATAAGCAAAATCGCGTTTTTCTAACTTAGAACCCGGAACGTCAAGCCCCCTTAAAGTTGGTTGGGCACCAAAAATTAGCGCCCCCAAACTGCCCTCTTTTCCTAAGTCTGGAAAAACTAAAGTAGCACCATAATTCCAAATCTCCCCATCCCCGGCTCTAACCAAATTAACGTCCGTAAAACCAACCCAACCGCTCAGAGCAACTTGAGGACTAAGATGGAAAAAAGTTTCGATACCATAAGCATTAGCTTCGACCGCAAAATCGTCCCGCAAACCGTTTAAATTATTAGCAATACTCGTACCCCCAAGGCTAATGCTACTGCCGTCCCCAAAAGCAAAATTGCCCGCTTTATAGTAAGAATTGAGGTAAGTAAAAGCCAAATTAAACTGCGGCGAAGGAGTCCAGGTAAGCTGACCTAAAACACTATAATCCCCCATAAATAAACCCTCTCCGTCTTCAATATTAGCACCCGCCCCGGTTACATAAGTGCCGGCTAATTCTAAAGAGTCGGTTAAATAGTAATTAAAGCTGATGCCGGAACCGCCGCCTAATAGATAAATGGCGTTCCTTTGACCAAAGATAGAAAGAGAACCGGTACCCCCACCTAAAGTTTCTAAATAAGGGTTGAGGGTAGAGACGAGATAGGAATAAATTAAGCCGCTGCCAAAGGTAACTTTGAGCTTTTCGCTAACAGGAAAAGTGTAAGCTAAAGCATAAACCAATTCGTTATCGGTATCGCCGAATGCCTGAATTGCTTGGAGTCCTTCGGCGGTGTCTTCTGTAAAGTCGAAGGTGGCGGCGTTGCCACCTTGTAATAGAAGAATTAAAAGGTCGTCTCCCGTGAAACTGGTATTGAAAATTAGGCGGACCCGCTGTTGGAAAACGGTGGAGATGTCGTAGTCGCCTCCCGTCACCCCCGAAAGAGAGAAGATAGCTTCCCCACTCAGGGTGGTGGTGGTGGAAAATTGCTTGACTTCGAGTTCGGCGGTGCGTCCTTCGAGTAGAGCTACCCTTCCTTTTAGGGTTGCCAGTTCCACGGCAAATTCTTCTTGGAGCCTTTGGAGAGTTATTATGTCTTCCCGGGTAAGTAGGTTGCTGGTGGCGGAGGCGATCGCGCTATTGAGATAGTTCAAGGCTCGGTTTAAACCTGCCGCAAACTCGTAGCGGGTCATGGCGCGATCGCCCCGAAAGGTACCGTCGGGGTAAGCGTTGATAATGCCGTAGCGTTCTATTAGAGATTGTAACGCTTGGTAGGCCCAGTCCGTGGGTTCTACGTCCGCCAGTTGGGAAACCGAGGTGGGAGAGTCTAGCTCTTGGAAGTTTTGCGCTAAGAACTCTCCAGAAGCGACTTTTGGTTCTTCCGCGAGGGCTACATTTGCCCCTGACTGGACGTTTAGGGCAAGGATACCGACAAGGGCAGCGATCGCTTTTTTCGGCAATTCGGACATTTTTCCTCACAAAAATATCTACGGTGATTTTTACTTTAGTAGTGCCGAAACAAGTGAGATTTTCCTTCTCTACTTTTAATCCCCGATGGAAGGTCGTTATTCCTGATGGGTTAAACCCCTCATAAATTAGCATTTTCAACCGTCTTTTGTCTAGTTCTCTCGAAAACTTTATCTTTTCGTTACCAGAACTGGGCTTTAGATAAATAAAAACTATTATTTTGAATTTTTAGTTTTTAGCTGCTTATCATTTGCGGGGGTGGCCATCGTCAAAATTGGCCAAAAAATGGTAGGTCCGATGTCATTTTTTTTGAGTTCTCGATTAGCGTTTGTCTCTCTTTTTGTAGATTTTAAAATACTATATAAAAAATAAAAATATATTTTTAAAAACCGTTCTGAGTATGAGTATGACCGGTAATTGCAAATGGACCGTTCCCAATTCCCAAAAAGATTTGTCCCAGACTGGAACGCGATTAAAAAAGTGACATCGCTTTTTCAATTTGTATCTATTTCTCGGCAAAAATACCCATAGTTAAAATCATCTTAAAAATACTCAAACAAATGCTACAAAAGAGTTTGTTTGAGATGGAATTGTTAAAAAAGGAACAAAAAAGAATTAATTGCGTCAGTTAATACTTTTTCGTTTTTTCTCAAATTAAAATTTATTAAATTTTGTAAAAAGTAGTTGCATTTTTTTGAAAAAAGGGTAAGATAATATTAAGGAAATTATGGGTGTATCTGGACAGGGAAAAAGAGGGCGGACTAGGGCTGAGAAATTAAGGGATTTCAGCCTAAAGTCGGTTTGGCGACAAATAAAACTATTAAGTCACAAAAACCATAAGCCCCAAAAAATCACTGGGATCAAAATCAAAAAAATTAATGACTGTTCGGCAGGGCGCTTTCGGGCCCGCTCTGAAAAATTTAGCAGAACAGTCAACCAGTAAATTAAGGAGAAAACTAAAAAATGGCTGAATTAATCGGTTCAAATAACAGCGACGTTTTAACAGGAACGGAAGAAGACGATCTAATTTCAGGTTTAGATGGCAATGACACTATCGCAGGGCTCGGTGGCAACGATATCATTGACGGTGGCGAAGGAGACGACGACATCTCGGGAGGTGAAGGTCAAGATGCTATTATCGGTGGCATAGGTTCAGACTTACTGTCCGGGGGCTTGGGAGCCGATACTTTTATCTACACCGCTTTGGGCGAGGGCGTAGATACAATTACCGATTTTAGCGCCGATGAGGACGTGTTGCAGTTCAACTCCTTAGCATTCGGCAACTTGACCGGCGAGAGTTTTACTAGCATTGCCGTTAGCGAGTCCACCACTGCCGCTGATGTCGAAGATATCGGTTTGCTGCTTTTCGAGAGCGAGTTTACTTCTTTAGCAGAGGTCCAAGCAAAATTAGAAGAGTTTGAATTGGGCGATCGCGCTGTCTTTGCCTCCTACACCAACGAAGAGGGACAAACAGTCTTATTATTCTCCCAAAGCGGCGAATTTGAGGAAGTTACGACATTCTCTTCCCAAGTAAGTCTCGCTGCAGACAATTTTGAATTTGTGCAAAACGTGGATGGAGAAGTCGATCTCAATCTGATAAACTTGGTCTCTACTATCCAAGTGTCCGATTTCGATGTCTCTAGCGGCAACTTAACTCTCAATTCCTTACTCTTGGAGCTGCTGGAGGTAGAAAGCGAAAGCGATTTGACTAGCGCGATGGTTGATAGTTCTACCAGCGCTATTGAAGGGGCGAACTTCCTAATTTTCACAGAACTGAGCGATCGCACCGAGATTGCTACCCGTTTGTTAGAGTTAGAAGTAGATTCCTCTTTGGTTCTCTATACCACTGCAGAGGGTCTCACCGATTTGGCATTTTTCGCCTTCGACGGACAAGATATTGTCTTTCGTCAGGTGGCAGGGTTTGACAGCGAGCTCGCCCTGGAAGAGTTTAGCGTCGATAGCTTGAGTTTCGTTGAAGTCGTCGATATCGAAACCATTAACTCCGTTTTTTCTACTATCGTAACGGTAGAGGAGTTTAATTCCTCGACCGTGGTGGAAATTAACTCTCAGTGGTTGTCGTTGGTGGGCGTAGAAAGCAGCAGCGAACTGGAAATCGCGATCGTTGATTCCTCGACTACTTCGATTGAGTCTTCTTCAAATCTGCTAGTATTCTCAGAATTGAACGAGCTCTCGGCCATAGAAGCGCAACTGTTAGAGTTGGGCGTGGAGTCAACGCTGTTTCTCTTTAATATGGACGGCACCACTCAGCTATGCTTCTTCGCCCAAGAAGAAGGCGTCACCATCATTCGTTCCGTGGCTGAGTTTGCGAATGAGATTGATATAACCGAAGAGTTCAGTCTGGAAAATCTGGCTTTCGTAGATATTGAGGAAGGCGACGGCGAAACCGACGGCGGCGAAACCGACGACGACGGCGAAACCGACGACGGC
>CAZSTZ010000088.1:0-3155 GCA_964609515.1 uncultured bacterium
TTTAACGAATTTCCCAAAAGTTTAGCGAGCTTACCAGCCGCCTCGCTTCGGACAACTGGGGGCCCTGAGATTGCTTCGGCTCTTTTAACGAATTTCCCAAAAGTTTAGCGAGCTTACCAGCCGCCTCGCTTCGGACAAAAAAGTGGGTAACGATTTCCCTAAAAATTTAACGAAGAACCCAACCGCCTCGCTTCGGACACGAAAAAAAGACGAGAGCTTGGTAGCCCCGTAACTTTAGTTCGGGGCGGAAAAGCGAACGGCGGTTTCAACCGCCGTGATGAGGGTCGTTAATGTATTCCAAAATCTTAGCGGTACTGACCTTTCCCGTAGTGTCATAAAAATAACTGTGAGTCCATAAGCTAGGTAGTTTGCACAACTCAGGAAATTCTAGTCTCAACAGCCGATTTGGACCTGCCTTTAAAAGCTTTAACTATTTTGTGAATTGCTACTTTACTACCCATGCTCTACCAATACATGAACATGGTCTGGGGCTATTTCCAATCCTTTAATTAGCCAACCTTTTTCTGTGGCAACTTCTGATAATATCGCTGCCAACCTTATTTTTACTTGGCCCACTAATACTTTCTTACGTCTCTTGGGAATCCAAACTAAATGAACGTGGGCCAAACCTACTGAACGATCGCCCGTTGTCGGTATATTTTTTGCCGATCGTTCATGTTGATGGGTTGACTAAAATCAACAATTTGATTATAATAGAAACATGAGCAAAAAAACTAAGAAACAAACAAAAAGTTATGGATGCCAACAAGTTTTATTGCATCCAGATAAAGACCTACGGGCCGTGCTAGAATATTTGTGCGGTGAGGCCAATAAGGTGTTTAATTGTTCAGTTTATTATGCCCGACAAGTCTGGTTTAAAGAAAATAGATTTGTCAAAAAAGGCGAACTTTGCGGGCAGATGAAATGGAACAGACATTTTAACGCCATGTATGCTTCTAGCGCTCAACAAATATGTAACGGTGTTGTTGAATCTTTCAGCAGTTTTAGAGAATTACTCAAGCTATTTGGGAAAGGTGAATTGGCTAATAAGCCCAAACCACCTAACTATCGAAAACCTGGTTTATTTACCGTTTCTTATCCTAAAAAATGGTTGAAGCTCACCGATAAAGGGATTAAAGTTCCATTAGGACGTAAAGTTAAAGCATGGTTTGGATTAGAAGCATTCTACATTCCGATGGCGAGTAATTTAGACTGGCACGGGGTTAAAGAAATCAGGATTTTGCCCCGTCACGGTTGCTTTTATACCGAGTTTGTTTATGAAATGAAAATTCAGTCAGTTAAGTTAGACCCGGATAAAGCTATTTCTATTGACCACGGCGCACGACAACTGGTTAACTTGTGTAGATACTCAAGGCAATAGCTTTATTATTGATGGTAAACATCTCAAGTCTAAAAATCAGTGGTACAACAAGCAAATTGCGAGAATTAAAGAAAATAAACCCCAAGGATTTTGGTCTAAAAGATTAGCTCGTATCACTGAAAAACGTAATCGACAGATGCGGGATGCTGTCAAAAAAGCAGCACGATTAATCATAAACCATTGCCTTAAATATGAAATTGGTACAGTAGTTTTTGGCTGGAATAAAAGTCAAAAACAATCCATTGAGTTAGGAGCTAAAACTAATCAAAAGTTCGTACAAATTCCTACTGCCAGACTTAAAGACAGAATCGAACAACTATGCAATTTATATGGATTGCAATTTGTAGAAACTGAAGAGTCTTATACCTCGAAAGCGTCGTTTTTAGATAATGATATTCTCCCAAAATACGGTGAAAAACTCGGCGCTGGTACTCGGAACCTGAGTCCGAGTAAGGAAGCGCCGAGTCGTAGACCCGATAAGTGGGAACCCTCTGGAAAACGCATTAAACGAGGTTTGTATCAATCTGCTGCTGGCTATTTAATTAATGCTGATTGTAACGGTGCAGCAAATATTTTAAGAAAAGTATCTGGAAGGCTTAATCTTAACTTAAGCCAACTAAGTAGAGGCGCTTTGACAACGCCTTTAAGAGTTCATTTCTGGACTGCTTAAGAATCTGCGCGTATGCGCGACCGCAGAGTGTCAACATTAAGCTTTTGATTATGCCAAAATATAACAAAAATCAACCCTTTCGCGGAGAAGCAACAATGATATTAGGCGGACGCTACCAAATTATCGACTCCTTGGGTCGAGGTGGCTTTGGCGAAACCTACCTCGCCCAAGATACTCACTTACCCGATCGACCCCAGCGAGTCGTCAAAAGACTACAGCCCCAGTCCAAGGAGCCGGCAGTCTGGCAAGTTGCCAAGCGGTTATTCGACCAAGAAGCAAAGGTTTTATATGGGTTAGGAAATAACGATAAAATCCCCCAACTCTTCGCCCACTTCGAGGAGGACGGGGATTTTTATCTGGTACAAGAATATATCCCCGGGGACGACCTCAGCAAAGAAATAAACGGCACCCCCGCCACCGAGGCCGAAGTAACTCAGTTATTAAAAGATATTTTAGAAGTATTAGCAGTAGTTCAGCAGCAAAACATTATTCACCGAGACCTCAAACCTTCTAATTTAATGCGTCGCAGTTCCGATAATAAAATAGTAATGATTGACTTTGGCGCAATTAAACAACTCACAACCCAAATTTTAAACTCTCAACAACAAGTTAGCAAAACCGTACCCATCGGCAGCCCCGGATATATGCCAAAGGAACAAGAACTGGGTCATCCACGATTGGCAAGCGATATTCATGCAGTAGGAATAATCGCCATAGAAGCCCTAACTGGTATTGCGGCGCACTTGTTACCCAGAGACGGCAATAGTTTAGAAATTGTCTGGAAAGACCGCGCCTCGGTTAGTCCTAAATTGGCAGATATTTTAGATAAAATGGTGCGCTACGATTGTAAAAGGCGCTATAAAAATGCCGGAGAAGTTTTAGAGGCAATTCAACAGCAAAAGTTTAAATTTAATCCAAAGATATTAATTATTATTGCAGTAATAATAGGACTAATTGGCGGCATATTTGCTGTTATTCAAGTCACGCAAGAACCGGAATACAAAGAGGTTCCTCCCGGAGAAGATTTTAAGTTTTAAAAATTAACCCATTGATACTGAAACCCGGTTTTTTGCCAACCGGGTTTCTGGGGCCCGCTAAAACCGA
>CAZSTZ010000088.1:3255-24827 GCA_964609515.1 uncultured bacterium
CATCCCATCCACGCGCACGCCTAAGCCATTTTCGGTGTAGGTCGGGTGGAACGCAACTGAAACCCGGTTTTTTGCCAACCGGGTTTCTGGGGCCCGCTAAAACCGACATCCCATCCACGCGCACGCCTAAGCCATTTTCGGTGTAGGTCGGGTGGAACGCAGACCGAACCCGACGTATTTGTTGGGTTCCGTTTCACTCCACCCAACCTACTTGTTAATGTATTTTTATTTATGCGAAGGTATTGTTTGAAAAACCGGGTTTCTTAGTAATTTGCGAACAACCCGGTTTCTGGGGTGGAAGAAAGCGATCGCTCCCTTCACCAACTAACTATCTTGGAGTGCATCCAACCAGACGATTAAATCGTTTGGCTCTTCAAAATCCAACAACGCCTCGCCCAAATCCTCCAACTGGGAAGTCGATAATTGCAACAAACGTTGCTGCAATTCTGGAACCACGACACCGATCCGGCGTGGAAGCAGGCGATAAATCATGGCCAATGCTTGTTCCCCTCGCCCTAAAACTCGACCTTCTTGAAGAATCTTTTGAAAAACAGTTGATTCGCGCATAAGTCCTCCTTGAAATAGACTGCTAACTAAATCCGCCTTAAATCGTAAACCTGCCAGCAGTTGAGTGGAGCCGATAACTTCCTCTCGTTCTTCGGGCTGTTCTATTTTATCAACCTCAGAAGCTACCTGGTTAAGCAACCTTGTAGGATTTTCGCTCTGACACAACACCGCCAGGGGCAATAGTGCCCGCTAAAGCAGAAGTGCTTCGGGAGGTTGCTCCCACATCCGCACCACTTGGAAACTACACCGCACAGATTCCAATTGGAATTGAGTTTCAAGTACGGCCTGGCTATTAGTTTCTTTGAGCCAAATCAGCACTTGAGTTATCGGTAAGTTGTGCTGCCAGTAAAGTCGCACCCAATAATTGAGCATCCTCAGCGGTCTGGATGTTTTTCGGCCAAGTATTTGCAGAGATTATCATACTGACTCATTGTTTTTGCTTGTTTGACTGCTGTATAAATCTTAGCACGAAAAACCCGGTTTGTTAAATCTCGATGCTTATAAACCAGTGGCCCTTGCCAAAAATCCCCAACAATTGCTATACTCAACGAAAACCACCAAGGACAAACTCATGGAAAAACGACAACTGGGCAAAACCGACATCTACATCACTCCCATCATCCTTGGCACCTGGCAAGCAGGAAAAAGGGGCTGGACCGGCATCGAAGACGAACAAACCATCAACGGCATCCGCGCCGCCGTGGATGCCGGCATCACTACCATCGATACTGCCGAAATTTACGGCAACGGCCACTCGGAACGAATCGTCGGTGAAGCGTTGGCCGGAATGCGCGATCGCGTCGTTCTCGCCACCAAAGTCTTCCCCACTCACCTAAAATACCAGCAAGTAATAGAAGCTTGCGATCGCTCCCTCAAAAACCTCCAAACCGACTACATAGATTTATACCAAATCCACTGGCCTGCGGGAAACTTTAAAAGCGAAATCGTACCCGTCGAAGAAACCATGAAAGCCCTAAACAAACTCAAAGAAGACGGGAAAATTAGGGCGATCGGCGTTTCCAACTTCTCCCGCGCCCAAATCGAAGAAGCAGCCCAATACGGTCCCATCGAAAGCTTGCAACCACCCTATTCCTTGTTCTGGCGGAAAGTAGAAAAAGATGCCATGTCCTATTGCATCGAAAACAACCTCTCCATTATCGCCTATTCTTCCTTGGCCCAAGGACTGTTAACCGGCAAATTCGGTCCCGACCATCAATTCGAGGAGGGAGACCACCGATCCTCGAACAAACTCTTTGCCGATAAAGACAACTACCAGCGCGTCCAACAAGCATTAGAAAAACTCCGCCCCATCGCCGATCGCTATCAATGCAGTCTCGCCCAACTGTCTCTGGCATGGTTAATCGCCCAACCGCAAACTCAAGCGATCGCCGGTGCCCGCAATGCCGACCAAGCAACCTCAAATGCAAAAGCTGCCGAAGTCCAACTCTCAGCAGAGGACTTGGCAGCTATTGACGCGATCGGGCGGATCGTTACGGAGCCCTTAGACGACGATCCGTTAATGTGGAACTTTGATAGTTAAGAAAAAAGCTTTCTACTGTCATTGCGAGGCGGCGGGAAAACGAGTTAAGATGCATGGAAAAAGCATCTAATTAGCCGAAGCAATCTCATCAGGCCATGAGATTGCCACGGGGGGGCATAACGACCAAACCAAAAACTTAACTACTATCCATCCCCCCTCGCAATGACAGCAGTCAGCTTAAGTCAGTGCTATTCGCCCGTATTATCCCAATAAGTCGGCTATACTGGTTTTGTCTTCGATGACAAAATCGGTCGCTTCCAATTCGGGTTTGCCTAAGAGGCGGGCAAAGTTGCCGCCTTCGCCAAAACCGCCGTCGCTACCGTTGGCGTTGTAATATAAATCCCCACTCCTTGAGTCGTAAACGATTTTAGCGTCGCTGGTGGCGGCGGCGTTTTTACCTCTAACTACTTCAAACTCTTCGATGACGCTGAAACCTTCGCCGACAATGCTTTCGATACCGTTAAAAGTATCTTTGTCCAGGATGATTTTATCCTCGTCGCCGTTAAAACCTTTGATGCGATCGCGTCCGATAGCGGCAATTTCAAAACCGCTGCCGCCGCTGAATAAATAGCGATCGCTACCCCCACCGCCGATAAGCAGGTCGTTACCTTCGCCGCCGTTGAGGAGGTCGTCGCCAGCGCCGCCAATTAAGCGATCGCTGTCAGTCTCGCCGATTAGAGTATCGTTACCCGCGCCACCGTTAAGAACATCCTTACCCTTACCGCCGTAGATTAAATCGTTACCACCCTGACCCTTAAGGATATCTTTATCTGCTTCCCCCTTCAGCAGGTCGCTGCCGGCGCCACCGTTAATGCGATCGATACCTTTGCCGCCGTAGATTAGGTCGTTACCGCCGCCGCCGTTAATGCGATCGTTGCCATCTCCGCCGTCGATAAGATCGAAACTATTTTTACCGTTAATACGGTCTCTGTTGCTCTCCCCTCGAACGATACTGGGCAGGTCTAAATTAGCAACGATAGGTAATTTCGATACAAATTCCGATACGTCTTCTGTTACGTTTGCTACGTCTTGAAAGCTGAGATTGTTGTAATCTAAATCTCCCAAAACATCGTAGATATTAACTAATTCCCCAGCATCTTCGACCAGATTCATTACGGCGTTATAATCTATCAGCTTTAGGGCTTCTCCCGATAAATCTAACAATCCTCTTACTAAGGTAAAACTGGTATTAAAAGGAAGTTCGGTGATGCGATTTATGATAACATTAGGTATGGAAATATTATCCGTTAATTGGTTTAACAAACGACCAATTATGCCGCCGGCACGGGTTTCTATTGCTGTAGTTGCTGTAGTCTCTTCGGTAACTGCCATAATCGTATCTCCCAGGATTAATAAAGGTTAAGAGAAAGTCAGACAAAAGGGGTTTAAAAAACTCTATTTTGTTAGCTTTCTATTTCTATTTCCAGTAAGGCTTTGGGCAATTCCGTAGATATTTTAAAAAAGTTGGTGGCAGGAGTAAAAAACCTTCTCCTGCCGTCCAATAGAAAATAGACTGGAACTTAACTTAACTTGGCGGTACATTCGAGAATCAACCTTTGATTTTCTATAGCATAAGGTTGAATTTCTAAAGCTTGTCGGAAAGCGTGAATTGCTTCTTTATATTGTCCCAAGGCGGCATAACACAATCCTAAACCGTGGAATGCCCCAAAATGAAAAGGATTAAGTTTTACTACCACTTGACAATCTTTGATCGCTTTTTTGTACTCTCCTATGCTATAATAAAGCACCGCTCTTCTGTTCCAAGCTTCGGCAAAGTCTGGCAAATCCTCTATAAGCTGGTTCAGGATTATTTCGGCTTTTTCGACTTGACCTTTTTTGAAGAAAGAGTTAGAATATTGAATGGCTTCTAATCCTGCCATTCCTCTTTGCCTGAACCAAATTTGCCAGAGTTGTTCCGTGGCGCGAAGGCGAACTTCTTCCTCTGGGTTTTTGAGGTCTTTTAGTAAGGGTTTAATTATTTCTAAATCCATTTTTTTTTCCTAGTTTTTGTTAAGATAGGTCAGAAATCGGTTTTTTCAACCAAAAACTCGGTTTCTCGATTGCAAGAGATAATTAAAGATTCTGAATGTTAGCTCTAGTTTCTTCTGGTAAGCGCAATTATCATCATAATCTGCTTTGTTGCGACTAAATCGCTTTTTTGGCGTACTTCCTCAGAACTATTTTTGAATTGTTCGATAACAAATTTGTGGCTTTGCTTTTCGGGAATAGAAATGCTTTCTTCATCCCGCAAATAATTTCGCGCCAAAATAAAAGCGGCGTAATATGCTCTACTTATAGCGGAATGCAAACTAGATTCCCGAGTAGCATCAATCTGCGCTTTACCAGCTAATTGTTGAGCATGGGCTAAATATTGCAACCAATTAAAGCTCATGATTACCCCAAACTAATCTCTAATTTATTGCGCGACTTACCAGAAGCTTTTAACCGCCAATTTTTGTCTAATTCCCACAATTTTTCTACCGATTCTTCTGGTTCAATATTGGTGACAATTAACGATGCTGCTTCTAGGTCTATGACCGCTTCTAACAACAACTCATCTCCGGGAAAATAATGCTTAATTTTTGGGTCTATGACCGCTTCTAATAAAAGCGGTACTAAAAAAGGGTGCTTTTCTAAAAATCTAACCACTCTTTCTGGGTCTCGAAAAGTGTAGAATTGTTTGAGGCGATCGCTGTCTGCTTGAGAAAGACCAACTGTCGGGAGAGTGTCGGTTTGTGCTTCAGTCATTTTTCCTACCTCCTAAACTGTCTTAATTCTAGCATACTTCTTGTTGGGAATGGGGAATTGGGAGTTTTTGACAATACTTCTATTTTTAAACAAGCATCACTGCTTTTTTGAGTAAGAGTAAGAGTACTCGTCCTGAGTATGAGGTAAGAAAATTAAGTGCAAAAATGTTGCGCTGGTGACTCTTTCGATCTATAATAAGACCTTGCACGAAAAGTTACTACCTGTTTATGTCCCATTTTTCTTTCGATTCCGAAACTAATCCTAAATCTTTTGAACTGCCCGGTGCCAGACCTCATTATAATCCCGATCGCCCCGGTCGGGTAGAGCATATTTTCCTCGACCTGGCATTGGATATCCCTAACTCTAGTTTGGACGGAACTTGCACTCTTACTCTTAACCCCATTCGTAACGGCATTAACCAATTAATTATGGATGCGGTTGCTTTAAATATTGACTCGGTAAAAATTGACGATATCGAACAAGAATTCCATAGCGATGGCGAACAATTGGAAATTAATTTAACAGAACCCACCGAGGCAAATAAACCTGTTAAAATAGCCATAGCTTATTCTGTAGAAAATCCCCTGCGCGGCATCTATTTTATCCAACCAGATAAACACTATCCAGACAAACCAACTCAAGTATGGACTCAAGGCGAAGACGAAGATTCCCGTTTTTGGTTCCCCTGTTTCGACTATCCAGGTCAACTGGCAACTTCGGAAATTCGGGTTAAAGTTCCCCCAAAATTTATCGCTATTTCTAACGGCGAATTAATTAATCAAGAAACCGAACAAGATAGCGCCACTTACCACTGGTTGCAAAAAGAAGTTCATCCTACTTATTTAATGACTTTGGCAGTGGGAGAATTTGTCGAAATTAAAGACGAATGGAACGGCAAACCCGTTACCTATTATGTGGAGAAAAAACGGGAAAAAGAGGCAAAAATTAGTATGGGAAAAACTCCAGAAGCGATCGCCTTTTTTAGTCAAGCTTTCGGCTACCCTTACCCCTATCCTAAATACGCCCAAGTTTGCGTTAGCGATTTTATCTTTGGAGGCATGGAAAATACCTCTACTACTCTCCTAACCGATCGCTGTCTTTTGGACGAACGGGCCGCCATTGATAACCGCAAAACCGAAAGTTTGGTCGTCCACGAATTGGCCCATCAATGGTTCGGGGATTTAGTGGTAATTAAACATTGGTCCCATGCTTGGATAAAAGAAGGAATGGCATCTTATGCTGAGGTTTTGTGGACGGAAAAAGAGTACGGTAAAGATGATGGAGCTTACTATATGTTAAACGAAGCTCGCAGTTACATCAGCGAGGATAGTTCCCGCTACCGTCGCCCCATCGTTACTCATGTTTATCGGGAGGCGATCGAGCTTTACGATCGCCATCTTTACGAAAAGGGCGCTTGCGTTTATAATATGATTCGCGCCGAATTGGGAGAGGAACTTTTTGAGAAAGCTATCCATACTTTTGTCGAAGATAACGCCCATCAAACTGTGGAAACTATCGACCTTTTGCGAGCAATAGATAAAGCGACAGGTCGCAATTTAATGTTCCTTTTCGACCAATACGTTTTTCGCGGCGGGCATCCAGATTACAAGCTAAATTATTCTTGGGATAATAATAGCAAGCTGGTCAAACTGACGGTGACGCAAACTCAAGTGAAAAACAACGAAGATGCCAGTAAGGAATTATTTGACTTAAAAATTCCCATCGGTTTCGGTTTTGTCAAGAACAAACAAGTCGAATTAAAAACCTTTACCGTGCAAGTTTGCGAGCAGAAACAAACTTTCTATTTCCCCCTAGAAGAAAAACCGAAGTTTATCAGTTTTGATGCGGGTAATAATTATCTGAAAACAGTTAAACTGGAATATCCAGTGGCGGAGTTGAAAGCGCAACTACAATACGATCCGGAACCCGTCTCTCGCATCTATGCCGCCGAAGCGCTGGCAAAGAAAGGCGGTTTGGAGGCCCTCAAGGCATTGGGGCGATCGCTCAAAAAAGAGCGCTTCTGGGGAGTGCGCGTCGAAGTGGCAAAGCAACTGCCAAAAATAAAACTCGATGGAGTTTTTGAAGAGCTGGTAGTAGGGTTGGATGATGAAGATGCCCGGGTGCGTCGGGCCGTGGTGGAAGCTTTAGGGGAAATCAAAACCCACGACAGTTATAAGGCTCTAAAACCTTTAGTAGAAAAAGGAGATGCCAGTTATTATGTGGAAGCGGCGGCGGCAGGGGCGATCGCTTCTATTGCTGTTGGCGCTTCTGAGGAGAAACCAACCCAGGAGAAGGTTATTAAGTTCTTGAAGAAGGTATTAGAGGAGAAGGAAGGATGGAACGAGGTGGTGCGATCGGGGGCGATCGCCGGTTTGAGCAAAATGAAAACTTCCCGCGATGCCCTCGATTTAATTTTGAAATATACCGCCTCGGGAGTTCCCCAAGCTCTCCGCTTGGCAGCTATTCGCGCTTTGGGCACTGTTTCTACGGGTCAAAGTAAGACCGATGTAGAACGGATTTTACAACGTCTGGAGGAACTCTCCCAGGAGGCGTTTTTCCTGACCCAAATGGCGGTATTGGGCGCTTTGGGGCAAATGGAAACGGAAGGGGCGATCGGGATTTTGCAAGCATTAGCAGACCAAACCCCCGACGGACGGGTTCGCCGTCGCGCCGAGGAAGCGGTAGAGAAGGTGCAGAAGAAACTCGGAAGCGATCGGGCTACGAAGTTATTGCGGCAAGAGGTTGATAAGTTGAAGAAGGATAACCAGGAGTTGAAGAGTCGTTTGGAGAATTTGGAGGCTAAGGCGAAGTAGGTTTTTTTAGGCAATGGGAAATTGCCAATTGTTAATTGTGCAATTTCCCATTAGCGGGACTTTGAAAAAAAAGTTGACAAAAAAGAAAATTAATGTTGTAATGGTGGGAGGTTTACGTCAGACTCAGCAGGAGCAGTGTAGTCCAATGGAATATCAGGTTATTGAAGCCATGCCCTGATGCTTTGAATCTTGGTGTAAAAAATTTGATAGTTTATTTACACCGATTGATTAGAGTCAAAAAAAAGCATTCCGAACATATTTGGCTGGTTTATGCTGGTTTATGCTGGTTTATGCTGGTTTATTCTGGTTTATGCTGGGATGTGCATCGAAAAAATATAGCTCAAATCATTCAAGGAACAGTAGATAGCTGCGATCGTCAAATCAGACACTTTTTGACTGATTCTCCGTGGTCAGAATTAGCCATGAATGAAGAGAGACTAGATATTATGATGTCTCGTCGCCAAACGAAGTTTGGGAAAAATTGTACCATAATTTTAGATGATTCGGGACACAGAAAAAGTGGCCATGAGACAGATGGTGTAGGAAGAAAGTACATTGGAGAAATAGGAAAAACTGACCAAGGAATGTCAATGGTGACAGTGAACCTGTATGATGGAGTAAGAAACATACCATTGGATTCGGGCAAGCCTACAGAAACAAACAACTTTTCTTTATTAGGATTACTGAATAAAATCCAAGAAATAACCGAGCTTTTGAGAGCGGTTTTGGTTTGGCTATGTTGGCAATTCCAGTGCTTAATTCGGTGTTGGCAATCAAATTGTTGGTAAAAAACTGGCAGCGAGGACATTTGTAGCTATACTGCCCACGGGCAGAAATGACGTTTTTTTGCTCTAAGCCATTAGAGCTTTTGTAGGGGAATTTTCCCTTCTCCCTTGTCCCCCTTGTCTTCCTTGTCCCCCTTGTCTATAAACGCAATTCCTTGCCGTTTGGAGTATATTCGTTTCTGGGGGAGGTAGGAAAGAAGCAATTTCGTCTTCAAATTCCCAATTATCTTTCAATATATCGTTGCTTATTTCCGCTGCAAAGTTAAGACCGCAAAGTGTGTCTTGGAGGTCAATCAAATCAAGTCGCAGCGCTTCTTTGAGAGCCCGTCGTCGGCCAGATCGCATCTTGTTAACGGTTGTTGGTGCGTATTTGGGGATAAGAGCGGCCCGTACAGCAGCGGTGTGTTGGTAACGGAGTTTAGACCAGTCCAAAGTTAAGGCATCACATTCCCCATCAGTTAATAGAGAGGCGATCGCATTAAGAGCGTGGCCCATGGTGGGCCTCGATCCATCACTGAAGGAGGCCAAATAGACTGCTGCTGGATGTTGAGTTAACGGCACTGGCCGTTCCACCTTCAATGATTGGGGACCGGGTTGATGAGTCAGCCGGGAAGGACTCATAACTTTTTTGCCGCAAAGCGATCGCTCTTAACTATAAACCATTGAGTCCCCGCATCCTACAATGGCTGATTAGTTCTTGGGTTTATTGTCCCAGAAAAAAAAAGCGGGCACAAAGCTCGGTGGTTCCAGACACAAAAATTTTGTGTAAACTAAAGGTTGGGAAAATTTTAAGCCACCATTCAGGTATTCGGGAAAAAGTTTTTTCCTTAAGAGGTTGCCCAGAGAATGCCAGAGTAACCCTTTCTTTTCTGGGTAGCTTCCTTGAAATGGTGGCTGAAAAATTTTCCCAAGCACTGTCTAAAGTGGCCAAAAACAATGAAAATTAAAAGCCATCCAACACCCAAACGATGGTTTTTAATTTTCCCAAGCAGAAAATCGCTGCAAAGAAGTTTTGATGTTTTAGAGAAAGCCAAGCGATGGCCAAACGGCTTTATTGCCGACCATTCTGAGTCATCTAATTTCAATCTTAATCCTTTTAGAAGTCAAAGCTTATGAGTGTAACCACTGATTATGAGCAAAAGATAAAGATATTGGGAATGCCTGCACATCAGGGGAGATGGTTGTTCATTCCTTTAGGGATGACGATCCTGCTCTGCTTGGGAAGTGTTTATTCCTGGAGCATTTTTAGAACCCCTTTAGAAAATGAGTTGGGAATTAGTGCCACTCAAAGCCTATTGCCCTATACATTTGCCTTGGTTTTCTATGCTGCATTTATGCCGATCGCGGGTTTTTACATTCCTCGTATTGGAACCCGTCTGACAACGGCGATCGGGGGGATTATCGTCGGCTTAGGCTATATTCTTTCCAGCTTTGCCAACCATATTGGCATGCTCATCTTCACCTATGGGATCGTTGCTGGAATCGGAGTGGGTATTGTCTATGGTGTGCCTATGGTTGTCGTATCTCGCTGGTTTCCAGATCGGAAAGGGTTGGCTTTGGGATTAACCATTGTAGGCTTTGGACTTTCGCCCCTGATCGCCGCTCCCTTAGCGAACCAATTAATCAGTGCCTATAGCGTTCGACCCACCTTACGCATTCTCGGTATCGCCTTTACAGCCATTATTCTAGCCATTTCCCTGACGATGAAGTTGCCTCCTAGGGACTGGCATCCTCAGCAGAATATCGGTGCTGAGACATCCTCCTCAGGTCAGAGGGCACTCTCAAGCTATCCTGGGAACTTGTTTAAGAGTCGATCCTTTTATGGGTTGTGGGTTTGCTATGCTATTGGAACCCTAGTCGGTTTGAGTGCAATTGGCATTTCTAGTCCAGTTGGGGAGGAAATCATAGGTATTAATCCAACGGTAGCTGCTAGTAGTGTGGCCTTATTTGCTCTGTTCAATGGGGTCAGTCGTCCGTTGTTTGGTTGGTTGAGCGATCGCTTCAAACCTCACTATATTGCCACCTTGTCCTATGTGCTGATTTTAATCGCCTGTATATTAATGGCTAACGCTCAAACGGGACAAGTGGCGACCTATCTGATTGCCTTCTGCCTGTTTTGGTTCTGTCTTGGGGGGTGGCTGGCTATGGCTCCAACCATTACATTGTGCTTTTTTAATCCTGACAACTACGCTCAAAACTACGGCATTGTCTTCACAGCATATGGCGTTGGTGCTTTGATTGGCACGCTGTTAACGGGCCGGATCAGAGATTTATTTGGAAGCTATAATTACGTCTTTTACCTGATGGCGTTTTTAGCCCTAGTCGGTATCGTCATAGCCCAGGTGCTGCTGAAACGGGAAAGAGTGGCAGAATAAGAGCTTGTATTGGGTTTATTGCCTAAGAAAAAGAGGCTCAACTTTGCTCGCCGGAATGGCAGGCCCGTGGCGTCAATATTGACGCCACGGGCCTTTATAGTGAATTGCTATTCTCCAAATCTCGCTTGTGGGCGCGAACGCAAGCATCCACTAAAGTCCAAACGGCGTAACTCCAGAAATCTCTTTTTAATACATCTGGACCGTTTTTAGTTATGGTCAATTCTGGGTAAAGTTTTTGGAGTTCCAAATATTGCCAAGCAGTACCCTCTTTTGTTACCAAATCCTCAACTTTACCTAAGCTTTTCCCCCATTCTTCTTTACGATTTGTTACCTTTTTAACAGATTCAATCCAACCAACAACTAGAGATTCTCCCGGCTTTTCTAACTTTCTCAAAACCGACTTTAGCGCACCTAATTGAGTTAAAGAAGGCTTGCTTTTGCGCAGGTTTCCTCTTTCCTCAAAACCCAAACCTAAAATCTTTTCTCTATCCTTTTTATCAGCAGCTAACTCCAGAGCTTTTTTATCAATAGCAGTTTTCCACGCTTGCTTTTGTATTAAATTAGCGTAATTTGCCGCCGATTCAAAATTAAAGCTGTCTGATAAACTGGGGGGCTTTTCAGTATTAGAAGAAGACTTGGAATCAACAGTTATTTTATCTTTCATAAGCAACTCGTCGTTAAAACACAACTGACCGTAACCTTCAGCGCGGCGATCGCCCATACCAACGCACTCCAATTCTGCAAGTTTAACCGGATCCAACTCGCCCTCGGTAACTGTATAAACCATACAAGTACCGGCGGCCAAACCAACCAAAGACGGGCGGGGCACTCCCCAGCGAGTTTGCCAAGACTCCAGGCGGTTTTGGCGGGCGAAGACCTTACTTTTTTGCTCTAGCGTAACTCCCAGTTGGCGTTCCAACTCCTGACGAAAAACCTCTAAATCGACGGTAGGGCGCAAGCGTTGGTCTCTCAGCAACACATCGGATAACAACCAAACAGTTAACTCGGAAGCATCGACAGCATCTGGAACTTCTTTTAATTCTCCCTCCACTGTCACCGATACCAAACCATAATCATCCTTGTTAGTTCGCCCCACTCGATAGGGGGTTTCGCCGCCGAGATAATTCAACCACTCGGAGTTCTTAGCTAAATCTCCACGAACTCGCAGTTGAGACCTTAACACAGTTCCCTCGGTAATAGCTTCGTAACTGTAAACGCCCCCCACTTCCTCATTGGGTCGTTGGGACTCGTCGTCGACAGTATTGTGAGTTGTTACTTGTTTTTTGACATCCTTGGGACTTTCCCAAACCGAACCGACGTAACCGGCGCGGGTTCCTTTAATTTGGGCTGCATTTTCTTCTGGGGTGTGGTGCAGCAAGTTATAGTAATTATCCGGGTTCAACTTTTCGGAAAACCAGGCGAAGGGAACCGGACGGCCCCTGGTTCCTTCAACTTCCAGATAAGCGTGAGTAGCGATGAGGTCTCCCGTCACTATCGCCTCGCTAAACTTATCGCCTAACTCCGAACTTCTCTTCCACAAACGTTTTGCTAGAACTGCCAACAAATAAGTGCCGGGCAAATAATCCAGGGTTTCCGTCGTATTGCCCACAGTGCGCTTGTGGAGTAAAAGGGGCGATTTTAGTTCGAGTTTGAGTTCTACAAAACGCCAGTCGCCACCGTTGGAAGTTGTGGCGATGGTTGGCAGGTCATCGAGAGCAATATCTTCTGGCGGCGATGGGGGTAAAGTCTTAATATACTTCTCGATAACCTTTAAAGCAGACTCCAATTTTTGCTCGCTGCTGACCTGACACCGACCGACACCCCGCCGTCGTTTCCCTCCCAAACGCTTGATATAACTAGCGCTGGCAGTTAAAAATGCCTCGGCAACCGCCAACTGTTCGGGCTCCAACTCCGACTCATCCAAACAATACTTTGTCTCGAATACGGCCCCACCCCGCGCCATTTCTTCAAATCTTAGAAAATCATCTCTGGCGCATCCAGTCTGGGGGTCGATACCGATGCCGGGTTTAACAAAAGTTAGCGCTTCCCGCAACAAAGGTCGATTCTGGAGAGCTTCCTGGAAACCCTCGGGAAACCGGGCCGGACATACCGACAGCGCTGCGGGGCGGGGGGCATCTTCTATGGGACCGGTTGCCAAATTGCGCTGGTCCCCGAATAGATAGTTAACCCATTGGTGCCACACTCCGCTTTCGTCGTTGGTATCCAAACCTAAAGCTACAGTTTCCGCAGCATCGCGCCAGATACCGACGATGGTTTTGGCGGGGATAAAGGGGAGTTGGGAGCGATCGCGCCTTACCAAACTATCTATATTCCCCGCCTGCCCGCCGCCCAAACCGACGTGCCAATCGCTTGTCATTGTTATTTTTAAGTTGTATTCAGTCATTGTTAGTTGTTAGTTGTTAGTTGTTAATCAGATGTTATTAAATCGACAGAAGTATCCAGAAAATCAGCCGCATCGACGGCATCTAAAAAGTTGGTTATCCAAACCATTTTTCCCTTTTTTGTTTCTTTGTCTTTTTCAAGTTCGGACCAAAATAGGGATGGGTTTTCTGAAAAATCGATTACCACTTTGTCCAAACCTAAATTTTTATAGCGATTCCAAATCAATTTTAAACGAGCATCTGCTTCCTCTTTTCCTAAGAATAAACCGGAACGTAAATCCGACATTTGACTGCGAGGCAAAACTCGTTTTTCCTCCTCATCTTCAGCTTTTAAAGTAGAAACCCTATCCGTTAATTGCTGCCAGTAATGATTGTTAACCCAAATCAAACTAGCCTCGCTTTTTTCTAAACTACTCGCCTCCCGTTTTAGCCATTCTAAAGGAGTAACAACATAAGGCTTGGCATAAATTTTTGACTTAGTTTTACCCGGCACTTCAACTCGCAAATTCTCTCGAATAAAATCAAGTTCCGAAGCGCTGGCATCGTAGAGAATGTGAAAATCCAAAGCAGAACAAGGCCAAGGAGTTTTTACCTCGTTTCGTTGCAGTTTTTTCTTAATCGTCTTAGCAGACTTCATCAATTCTTCAGCCAAATTGTAAGCATTATAAAAAGGAAAACTGGGTTTAATAATAGCAATACCAGCGCAAGCGGATAAACGTTTAGCCCCTAAAGCTTTACCAGCAATTCGAGGGATAATATCGTCAAAGATATTCTCGGCAATTTCTAAATCTTCTTTAGCAGTTTCTTCCTCAAAAGCTAGTAAAAAATTGTTGGTAAAATCTAAAGCTTTTTTCCCGTCGCAAACCACAGTTAAATCGTCGCCGCCCAAGACCAAAGGAACTAAAGGCAATAAGACCTTTAACTTGCTTTTATCGATTTCCTTGGGAGTTATTTTATCTATTTCTTGAGTTGAAAAAGTAGTTTCAATAGCTCGAATAAAAGCATTTTCAGTACAAACATCTAAAGCCAAAGAAAACCGACGCAATTTATCCACATACTCTTTATTTTTAGCAGCAATATTTTCCGCTTCTAATTGTTGGTCGAATTTGAGAATAATTTCTCCCAAACCGTTACCGTCGGCGTGGATAACCGACAACCATTCTAACTCGTCAAACTTGCCTTCCAGTTTATCTAAATTGTTAGTTAACTTTTTCTGAATTTCAGAACCCAATATGGCATCAACTCGTTGGAAAGCGCTTTTACTTATTTGTTTGTTTCGTTTTACCGCGCTGACGGCGGATAGAGGAACGCGATCGCCATCATTCCCAACCTTTACCAACCGAGAAGCGCCCCAACCGCTGCTGCTGCATTCGTCGACTACTGGCAGTCGTAAAAAGCGTGCCAGTGGCGAGGGTTTTTGAGAACGAACTGTCTCGAACTCTTGATGAATTTCCCGATTAATATTCGATAGATTTTCTTCCTCAAAATCAAACTTTTTTGTTACTCCACAAACGTCCAAACCTGGCGCTTCTATTAACGCTCTTTTGGTGACGTTTCTAATAATTTTGCGACCGATTTCTTCCTCTTTAACCAACAATAAAGCCTTACCAGAAGTAGCGACGATAACTTCAATATCCGAGCTTTCAATAGGTTGGCTTTTTTCTAACAAGTTTTTGCGCAATTCTCGATTAGTTTCTGCCCATAATTGGGGACCGCCTTCAGCAGCGATCGCCTCCAACACCCACTGAGTACCGGCGCGATAAGTCAGTTCGGAAGCGCCGATATTTTCCCGCAGTTTGTTACTGGAGAAAATGTAATTTTGATTGCCAGAAGTTTCAATTAAAACTAAGTACATTTTCAACTAACAATAAACAACAGTTCGTAAGTTTGTAGTAATCGCTTCAGCGATTTAACACCATCCTCAATACGAACGCTTAACCGTTAAGCATTCCCGTTTTAAAAATTCGCTTAACCTTATTCAAATCTTCTTCAGCATTAGATATTGCCACCTTGTAATCCTTAATTTTTTTATCCGTTAAAGCATGAGCGGCACTCATGCGAATTTTATTTACTTCAAAGTAAATTTGAGCCAAATTAGTTGTTTTATAACTCTTTTGATGCAGCATATCTTTCATATTATCTCGGTTTCTTTTGCTCTTAGAATCCAAATTATTAACCTCGCAAAGATAAGTTAAAATCGCTTCGGTTAAAGTAATATATCCAGCAGCAAAGCGCCTATTTTTAAAGTACCACTGGGCGAGTCTTAACTGAAAATCAGACTCATTTTCCTCTCGCCGCCGAAACTGTTTGACGAACTTTTCCAGAACGCCTTGTAGATATTTAAAAGGATTGCTGGAAGGAAAAGGATTGCTCGTCGTTCGGTCTATTAAGGAGTTATCTAAAACCGTACTCTTCTCTTTTATAGCCGTCAAATAATTAATATTAATTGCATCGGAAAGCTCTTTAATTTGTCCGGCAATTTTTTCTTCTCCTTGCGCTTGTAATAACTGAGAAATTAACTCACCGTCGCCGAAGTTTTTCAAGGTATATGCACCCTTCACCCACTTGGTTAAATCGAATAACGGTTGCAAGTTAACTACTGGGGCATATTGCAATTCCCTGATAACATCTAGCATTCCATAATAAATGCTTTTTATCTCAATATTCCGGTCGGCGGCAAGTTCGTTAATAAAAGTCATTATTAAGAACATAAACATGGAAATCGACCGGAAAGAATGGGTGATGTCGATGTAAATTTCGTCCCCATCGTTCAGGTTTTCTAACACTCGAATAATCGCCTCAAAATTATCCCACAGTTCCCCATCGTCGAGACCGTATTTGATTTTAATACAATGAGAATTGTCGCCTAATACCTTTTCTATTCGCGATAAATCGATAGAATCTAACGGACTTTGATAATTGAGATTGTCGATGGTTTCTGCCAGACTAAAGTAGTAATCTTGGTCCGGTTCGATGGAATTTTGTTCGCAGAAAAAGCGGTAAGCTTCCTCCCACATCGACTTGACGGTACCGATGAAAATGATGCCGTCTAATTCTAAATGCTGGTAAAGAACGGCGGCGATAAAACTGTTTTCGTATTCCCGTTCTTCTAATTTATATTTGGCGGTTCTATAACTTCTGGCGGCCTCTGCGTTTCTATTCAGAGGACCGGTACCTAATGCGGAAATAAGAATTTTAGCCATTTGTTTATAGTAAGCACTTTAGTGCTAAAGGTGTAACTTAAGAATCGCGCTCCGCGATTACTACGAACTAGCGAGGTTTTTCTGGACGATAGGGCAAACCGTCGTCGCTTACTATCTCTGGTAAAGATAACTTGAAACCTCGTTTACCTTCGTTCTGGACGAACCACTCGAAGTTCTTGCCTTCGGGATGGGGTCGCTTGGTGGTTCTCGGATAATGAATGGGTTTGTCGTCGAAACCGCGAACGCATTTGAGGAAGGCGGCGATAAAACTCACATCCTCAAATTTGGGTTTGGGATATACGCTTTTGACGGCATCTTTGAACGCTTCGACGCAGACGTTTAAATCTTGCTGTGGTAGTTCCGTCGGCAACAGGGAACCATAAAACTCCCGCCAACCGTCGCCTCGATGCAGGTCGGTATCTGTAATCTTGATTTGAACGCTGCCGAAACCGAACGGTTTGCCGCCCCCCAAACGGTGAAATAGGTTCCTCTCTTTTTGGTACTCTCCCAAATTTAGCAACCACAGCAACGCCCCCAGTTCTACCGAAGATAAATTGACGACATCGAGGGTAAACTCGAATATCGTTCCTTCTTTCACCCATCCTAAGATGGAACGGTTTTGGTCGTCTTTCTGTTCTATTCCCTTGTTTTTGGGGCGGCGGTATTCTTGGCGGGCATCTTCCTTTTGGGTTCTGTCCTTCGTCGGGTGTTTCCAGTCTCCACGGCCTACGGTGGCGGGGTGGTGGGGATAGACTTTGCGACCTCGCAGGTGTTGTTCGTCTTGATAACCGTCGTCTTGGGGACTTTTGGGGTTTAAGGGTTGGCCTTGTTTGTTTTTGGCGAGGTAAAATCTGGCCTGTTGAGGCCGGGGTTCTCCTAATATTCCTAAAGGCAGTCCTTCTGGGAACTCCTCGATCGCTTCTCCGGCGTGACATTTTTGATATTGCACTTGGTTAATTCTCAGTTGGCCGCGATAGGCACCGGTTCCCTGTTGGTTGACCCATCCGAAGACGCGATCGCCCGCCGAAAGTTGTCCCAGTTCGGTTGCTGGATGCAAGGACGGATCTAATAAACTCCAAGGCGCCGTTTGATACAACCGCCGGGAGAGAATTACTGGGAGAAGCGCTTTGACCTCGCCTTTGTCGTCGAAGTCTGCATAACAGAGGGTTCCTTCTGTTAGTATCTCGCTGCCATCTTCGTAAATATGTCGCGACCAACCGGTTTTACCTGGTTCGTGTCCCAAGTAGTCTCCGTAACCTTGATTATTTTTATCCCGCTGTTTTAAGTCTTTGACGTGGGTTGCTTTATAGTTGAGAATTAATTCGCGCCACTTTTGTCTTATACTCGGGGTGGCTGTGAGGTATTGGTCGTCGTCGCCTTCGAGGAAAACTCGCTCGAATTTTTTACCATTAATATTTTCTCCGGTAATGCAAACCCAACCGCGACGCCACTCGCCGCTACCCGGTTTTTTATCGTCGGTTCGCTTGCGGATGCGAGTAATGATGGATTTATCTAGGCGGTTATTTTCATTATTTAATCTCACCCAAACTTTGTCTCCGTGTTGGGGTTTGCTTTGGGAACCTTCATAAGTTAATGGTTTTTTGAAACTATATCTATCCCGGTTTTTTACTCCTCTCGGATAAGAGGGCAACCTGCCGGCATAACCCATAAGTTCTTCGTCTTCCATCAGTCGCAAAACCAGTTCTTCGCCTTCGCGTTCTACTCTTACTGGGACTATATCGAGGTTGCTTGCTTCCATCCGATAAGCGAGGCGATCGCCGTGTTCTTCAAATATTCCAAACCGGGAATTAGTGACGGTTTCAAAAGCGCTTCTCAACATTCCTTTTACGGAAGTTGGAGCTAAATAAGGTTTGCCATCCACTATCCTTACTGGATAAGTTTTATGGTCGTTTTTGTCGTTTTCTAAGTTGGCCGCATCGGGAATTAAAAGAGGCGTAAAAGTTGTTAAACTGCAAGTTATTCGACCGCTCCAATAATCGTCTAAATATTGATGGTGCCCTACTGGTTTGAAGTCTCCTAATTTACTATCTTTAATTGGGCGCGGTAATGACGGTACGAAATTATAAGGATTGTGAAATGTTGACTCTTTTTTAAATGATGTTTGATTTTGGGGTTGGGGATTCGATTTAGCTTGTGCTTTTGATGGTTGTGCCCTAGCTAATGCGGGGTTATTTGAACTGGGTTTATTTTTGCTTCTAGCCATTTTTATTTCCTCTTAGAAGTGGGGATTTTATAAAAGATAGGTTGAAACCAGACGCACGAAGGGGGAGGTAAAGCCTCCGGCACGCGAAGCGTTTCATGTCGCGAAACGTACTCGTTTTTTTGATAAATTATTGGATACTCATTTTTTATTTATTTTCTCTTAACAGACTGCAATTTAATTAACCTTTCTTCCACGACGGCGACGTTGCCAAATTTGTCTATTTCTCCTAAATATTCTTTGCTGACAAGTTGCACTCCTTGGGTGCGAGTAATTCCTTCTATTGGTACGTCTAATTTGCCGATTCTGGCTGTTGCTAATTTACTCCAACCTGCATCTATTTCTTTGTCGGTTCCTTCTCCCCATAATAAATAAGTTTGTTCGAGTTTTTCCAGATAGTTTAAGGTTTCGTTTTTATCCCGGAAACTGTTGGCTTTTTCGGGATTTTCTGAGAGTAAAACTGCTTTTCCCAAACCTCCCGAAAAGTTGAGCCAGCGCAGTTCGCATTCTTCGTTGAATATCCGCGCCTCAAATACTGAATCGAGGTTAAGGGTTTCGTTAAGGTTTTTGACAATGCCTTCTTTTATAATACCAAACTTGCACCAGTTGGGACTGTAAAATAAGCCGATGGCATTTTTTAAGTTTGGTTCTTGGATTGCTTCTTTTAACTTAATGCTATCCTGACTGGACCAGTGTAATTTTGTGTTTTCGCTCATAAATTTATCCTCAATGACAACAAAAAGATAGTTTAGCCCCCAATAACTCATCCGCTACATCCGCGTACAATACCGCTGCTAACTTCTGAGATTGCCACGGCTAATTTAACGGGTTTTCCACAAATTTAAAAAGTAAACCAACCGCCTCGCAATGACAACAAAAAGATAGTTTAGCCCCCAATAACCCATCCGCTACATCCGCGTACAATACCGCTGCTAACTTCTGAGATTGCCACGGCTAATTTAACGGGTTTTCCACAAATTTAATTCGTTTTCCCACCGCCTCGCAATGACAATAAAAAGATAATTTCGCCCCCAATAACCCATCCGCTACATCCGCTTCAAAATCCGCTGCTAACTAACCAATTTTTCCACTCATCATTCAACCGGTTTAAAATTGAACTATCCAACTGGGTAATGTCTCCTTCTGGCAACTCAATGCCACTTTCAAATATGTTTAAATCTTCTCGATATGCGTCTTTAAAACCTTTTCCTCGAATAAAAACGTTGTTAATTGAAATACTGCCATAACCTCGGTTGACTCCGTATCCCAGGGGGATGCGGTTATTAGAGAGGTCGCGGATGATGATTAATATGAAGGCGATCGCTACCAATACCTCCTCTTCTGGTATGCGGTTTAAGTCTAAAACTAAACGCAGTTTTTCCCACCGGATGCCGAAGGGTTCTAAACCGCTGTATAACATGGTTTCGGCAGCGCCACCCGTCCAACGGTCGATGGCAACGTGGTATGCTTGTTGGGTTTTGTCCAATCCCGCAGCGTTCAATGCTTTCCTCAATTCTTTGTCTTCCTTGGCGGTGGCGATCGCTTGCCAGGAAGCATTGTTCGTTTTGGACTTGCTGTAGCAGTCATTTATTAATAGGGCACCCAAACCGGGCAACGGTTTTTTATCGGTCGAGAAACCGGGTTTTTCCAAAAAACCCGGTTTCTGGTCGCCGTCGGCAGTTTTAGAAGTTCCGAACACGGTTGTGACTAAGGGCAACTCCAACCGATTGAAAAATTCTTGTTTCTTTAGCGAACTTTCTAGAAACTTGGTTTCCGAACTCTCTAGAAACCCGGTTTTTTCAAAAAACCGGGTTTCTGGGCCTGCCACTCCCAAGGTCCGTAAAATTCTTTCTGCTTGAAAGCGGATGGCCCCTTTGACGGAACTGCCGGGAAGGACGAGGGCCAGTTTGTCTCCATCCGCGCCGGTTAGGGGCAAGATGTTGACGGTCAGGCCGTCGGGTTCTGCTTTGACCATGACCGGGCCTTGGGGCTGCCAGTCTATTTCAAAGGTTAACTGGGGCCGGGGGCGAGGAGTGTCTGGTAGTTCTTGTTTGTCGCCGGTCCCTCGCAGGCAGTCTAATATGCCTTTGGGGGTGAGGAGGTTGACGGCGGTTATTTGGGGATTGCCTTTTGTTTGAACTCTGCCTAACCCTCGGGTTTTGGCCGCGCCGAAATATAGTTCGCCGGTGTTTAGGGCGGCCATTAACGCGCCTAAAGCGTCGAGTACGTCTGCTTCTTGCAAGTCCCACTGGGAGTCCGTTGGCGGGAGTCCCACGGTTAGTTCTAGGTTGAAACTGGTCCCTCGGGGGAGAATTGCTCGGTCGAATTTGATTTTATCTGCCGCTGTTCCCCACTGGCGGTCTATGCCTACGCCGTCTCTTATTTCTTCTCCCAATGACTCGTCTATAATCGCATCTTCTACGAGTATAAAACTGGCATGACCGTCGTTATTACTGTTAGTTGTACCCGAAGTGTTGAACTTCTGGGGTCCGAAAAGGCGATCGCTAAGACCATCATCGATAGCATCGCTCATCCAGGAACGCAAAACCCCGGCGATACTGGAACCGGGCAGATAATATCTTCCCCGACCGTCGAGGGCGAGGGCTAAATCGACTAGGGTGTTATCTCCTATACCGCCGACGTGAATGGGGGTAAGGGCTTCTATTTTTGCCTTTACCTGATATTGCTTTTCTATCTTTCTAGCCATTGAATTAGCTATTAGTTGCTTTTCTTAATTATGCTACGTTGGGCGCAGTTCTGAACGTTAATTATCTTGGCGTTTTGTTACTAAATGTTTGGTTTGGTAACGTATTGTTAAGTTCCGCGGAGCCCAGAAACCCGGTTGGTAAAAAACCGGGTTTCAGCGGACCTTAGAAACCCGGTTGGTAAAAAACCGGGTTTCGCGGACCTTAGAAACC
>CAZSTZ010000089.1:0-20450 GCA_964609515.1 uncultured bacterium
AATTTAAAGCGCTATGAGGAGTCTTTAAATAGTTTCGATCGCGCTATAGAATTTCGCCCGGATGACGAACAAATTTGGTTAAATCGAGGTATTGCTTTAAACGAGTGGGGGCTCCACGATAAGGCTATAGCTAGTTTTAAAAGGGTGCTAGAAATTAATCCCAATAATTATGAAGCGTGGGGAAGTAGGGGTAATGCCGTAGCAGCTTTGGGGAGAGATAGAGAGGCGATCGGCTGTTACGATAAATGTTTAGAAATCAATCCCAATTATTATAAAGCTTGGGGAAATCGCGGCAAGGCGTTGGCAAGTGTTGGGCGGACTAAGGCTGCTATTTCTAGTTACGATAAAGCTATAGAAATCGAGCCCAACGATGCGGAAGTTTGGTTTAATAAAGGTTGCGTTTTTCTGGCTTTACAACAATACGAAGAAGCTTTAATTAATTATGAAAAGGCTTTAGAAATTGACCCAAAACATTTGGGGGCTTTGTCAAATCGGGGTATTGCAGTTTCCCAACAAGGGGATAATGAAGGGGCCCTTGCTTGTTACGAACAAATAATAGAATTATATCCCCAGGATACTCATGCTTGGAACAATCGAGGTTTGGTGTTGAGGAGATTGGGGAGGGTTGAGGAGGCGATCGCCAGTTACGATAAATCTATAGAATGCGATCCGAATAATTTTGAGGCGTGGGATAATCGGGGTTATGCTTTTACGAAAGTAGGGAAGTTTAAGGAGGCGCTGGCGAGTATTGAGAAGTCGTTAGAGATTAAACCGACTCATGTTAATGGGATTTATAACAAGGGTTATTGTTATGGGTTAATGGGGAGAGAGAAGTTAGCGATCGAGTTTATTTCTAAGGCGATTAAGTTGAATCCTCAGAAGTATTTACCAGTGGCAAAAACGGATCCAGATTTAGCTAAGTTGCGGAAAAATTCTAAGATGCGATCGCTTTTGTTGCGCGGGAGGTTGTAAGCGGAAAATATAGCAATCCTAAATTATTCACGGTATCTTAGAAACCGGGTTTCTTCAAGAAACCCGGTTTCTGACACCAACTTTTATCATAATCCATTTAGGATTGCTGAGAAAAAAAGAACTGGTTAGGGGCAAAGCATTTGGGGGATAAATGCCGATAAAAAGCATTAAGTTTTCTGTCCGAATGCTTTGCCAAAATCGTTTAACCTTTGTGCTTTTTAAATATTTTAGGAATCAATTAATGCTGAGTTTTATTCGTCTGAAAAATTATAAGAATCTGGAAATAAGCGATCGCCTCAATCTCCATAACTTAAATATCTGGATAGGTGCCAACGGTTCGGGGAAAAGCAATCTATTAAGTTGCTTGGAATTTTTAAAAGATTCCCTAACCGCCATTGCCGATGAAAATCGCGGCGTTACTGCCTTTGAAAATGCCCTTGCTAAAATTGGCAGGTCGAGAATTTTAGATAGTAGCGTTGCCAGTCCGGCAAAAGTTGATTTTGCTTATGGTTTTTCCCAACTTTATTCCTCAGAATTTTCGCAAGAAAGCGGCATTTTTGAGTTAAAACTTTATGCGGATAAATCTAGGGGAATAGTTAATATTGCCGAAGAATATTTGTATGCCGGAGAAGATTTGTTTGAGGTCAGAGAAACACCACCATTTTATTATTATCAGCTTCATAACCGAGAAGCGGGCAAGGGAGCTATATCTGTTTATAAAGAAGATGTTAGAACGACAAAGTTTGAGTTTTTTGAAAATATTCCTACCAACTCGTTAGGTCTGAGTTCAATTCCCGCATTACTTGAAAATAGTCAATTTTCTCCTGAGAAAACCTCGGTTTATAAAATTAGAAGAAACTTAATTGCAACCATATCCAATTGGCAGTTTTACAATGCTAATAATATGGATTTAAACCAAATTAGAATGTCAGAACCGAAAATCGGCGGTAGCGATATTTATTTGTCGCCAACGGGAGAGAATTTACCTTTGGTATTGGAGAATTTAAGTCAAAAAAATCTTGATTTTGAGGATAGCATTAACGAAGCTATGAAGTCAATTTTGCCACAAACTCGCCGCGTGAGACCCATTCGTTCGGGTCGTTTATCTTTGACGGTAGAATGGTATTTTGAGGGAATTAACGAACCTTTTTATCTCAATGAAATGTCCGATGGAACTGTGAGGATGTTGTGTTGGGCGGTTGTATTGCATTCTCCGTTTTTGCCGTCTTTATTAGTTATTGACGAACCCGAATTAGGACTGCACGTTTCCTGGATGGGAATATTAGCTGAATGGATTAAACAAGCTGCCAGGAAAACTCAAGTTATTATTACTACTCATAGCCCCGATTTATTAGACCGTTTTACGGATTGTTTGGAAAATGTTTTTTGTTTTTCTTCAGTTAATAACACCCATTTTAAGATTAAAACTCTTTCTAAAGAATTGTTGGAAACTCAATTAAATGAAGGTTGGGAATTGGGGGATTTGTATCCCGTGGGAGACCCTAATGTTGGAGGGTGGCCGTGGTAGTTTGGGTGTTTGCTGGAGGTGGGGAAACGGATTTATTCAGGAAGATTAAAGCTGATGCGGTGCAGCAAAAATGTCCTATATTTCGCGAACTCAATAATTTTCGCCGGAATTGATTATTAAATAGTAATAATGCTAAGATAGACTTAATGACTATCAGGAGAAATTAAAAAATGTCTGAAAATGTTAGAGAATTGATAGAAAAAGGTAATGCACTTTTTAAGTTAGGGAGTAACGAAGAGGCGATCGCTTATTACGATAAAGCACTAAAAATTAAACCTAAGTATCATCATGCCTGGGATAAAAAAGGTCATGCCTTGAGAAATTTAAACAAATTTGAAGAGGCGATCGCTTGCTGCGAAAAAGTCATAAAAATTAAACCAGACTTCTATTTTGCCTGGCATAATAAGGGTAACGTACTGGGAGAGTTAGAACGCTATGATGAAGCACTGTTATGGGGTGCATCTCAATTTTGTCAAAACCCAAAAATTAAACGCTTTTAGGCAAGAGGCAAGAGGCAAGAGGCAATAGTTGGGGAAAAGGCAAGAAGGGAAAAGGGATGCATTAGATAAAAAACCGAATATTCGATATTTTTACAAATATGGGATGCTCCCCTGTTATGTTACGAGAAAGCACTAGAAATTAAACCAGACTTCCATCCTGCCTGGAATTGTAAAGGCTTGACCTTGAAAAATTTAGAACGTTACGAAGAGGCGATCGCTTGTTACGATAAAGCTATAGAAATTGAGCCAGACTACTATTCTGACTGGAGAAATAAAGGTGATGCGTTCTTTTATTTAAAGAGATACGAAGATGCTGTCGCTTGTTACGATAAAGCTATAGAAATTCAGCCTGACGATGACTATGCTTGGGGTCATAAAGGCGCTGCCTTGGGAAATTTAAAACGCCATGAAGAAGCGATCGCTTGTTATGATAAAGCTATAGAAATGCAGCCTGACGATGACTATGCTTGGAATAGCAAAGGTTATTTGCTGGAATATTATTTTAAGCGCTACAAAGAGGCGATCGCTTGCTACAAAAAAGCTATAAAAATTAAATCAGATAACCCAGATTACTACAACGATATAGGCATAAACTTCGTAAATTTAGAACGGTATGAAAAAGCAATAACAGCCTACGATAAAGCTTTAAAAATAAAGCCTGACTACAGCAAGACATGGTACAACAAAGCTTGCTGTTGTTCTTTACAAGGCAATGCAGAACTAGCAGTAAAAAATCTGCAAAAAGCTATTAATTTGAATGGTAAAGAATGTCTCGAATGGGCAAAAACTGACACCGATTTTGATAGTATTCGGGAGAGCGATCGCTTTCAAGAATTAATCAACCAACAAACAGATTTAGAGATAATATTTTAGGGCTTTTTTCCCATAAAAATAAGATTTTTGTTGGGTTGCGTTTCACTCCACCCAACCTACAATTTTTTCATGCTGGCAATCCAAATTTTTTCAGAACATCTTCAACAGCAGTTATCTTGTCAGCATTACTGTCAGCTATTCCTTTTTCCATTGCCTGCCTCACATAAATTTCATACATCAAATCGTCCCAGGTGCAATTATCGGGCAATCCGTCAATTATGCTTCTGGCTATTTCTTTGACATTTCCTTTTTCCATAATCTTTTTACCAAACATTACTATAGCAATTTTAAACGATTTTTAAAATCGAGGGAAAGTCGGAGGGTTAAACGCGAGGTGGGGGCACAGCATTCGGACATTAAAATTTATGCTTTTTATCAAAAGTTATCCCCCGAATGCTTTGCCCCTACAATACGGTTTCCCATGCATCTTAATTGCAAAACCCAACCGCTTCGCAATGACAAGAGAAAGATTTTTTCTAAAGATTAAGAAACCCGGTAATTTCGGCAAAACCGGGTTTCTGAGTTATCGATAAAAAAACCGGGTTTCTGGACTACTGAGGCAAAAACAAGTAAAGCAGCATACCCCCCATCTGCTAAAATACCCCAAATACCTCTTAGGAGGGACCGAAAGGGGTGGCTTATGTATTAATTCCTAATTAACTCAAAAAAATTAAACTTATTAAAATAACACGAACCCTGCTATGAGCGCAACCTTAAACACTAACGAAGCTAAATTTTCTTATCTTAAAACTTGCCTTTGTCAAATTAAAGACCTCGAAGCTGCGGCCTCAGTTCTTAACTGGGACCAAACTACCTTAATGCCTCCCGGTGGCGCTGCTGCTAGAGGACGACAAATAGCTACCCTCAAACAACTCGCCCACGAAAAATTAATCGACCCCACCATCGGTCAAATACTCGAAGACTTACGCCCCTACGAGCAAAGCCTCCCCTACGACTCCCCAGAAGCAGCTTTGCTCCGGGTGGCCCGGAGAGATTACGATCGCTCGGCCCGCATCCCCTCAGAATTTATGGCCAGATTATCCCAACATCAGGCGGCCACTTACGAAGTGTGGGCAAAGGCCAGACCTGTTAACGATTTTGGGGCGGTGCGGCCCTATTTAGAAAAAATGCTCGATTTGAGTCGGGAAATGGCAAGTTTCTTTCCCTACGAACATATAGCAGATCCCCTCATCGACTTCTACGACTACGGCATGAGCGTCGCTACAGTAAGCTCTTTATTTGCCCAACTGCGGGAAAAATTAGTGCCTATCGTCGAGGCCATTACCTCAGTCCCCCCCATAGACGACTCCTGCCTCTACCAATACTTCCCCGAAAAACGACAGCTAGTATTTGGCCGCATGGTAGCAGAACGCATCGGCTACAACTTCCATCGGGGACGTCAAGACGAAAGCCCCCATCCCTTTACCACCAGTTTTTCTATAGATGATGTCCGCATCACTACCCGCATAGACGAAAACAATCTCACCGAGGCCCTTTTCAGTACCATCCACGAAGCGGGCCATGCCATGTACGAACAGGGTATTGGCTCTGAATTGGAAGGAACGCCCCTGGCAGATGGAACCTCAATGGGCCTGCACGAAAGCCAATCTCGACTTTGGGAAAATATCGTGGGCAGGAGTCGGGGCTTTTGGGAGTGTTTCTATCCCCAGTTGCAGGGTATTTTCCTGCGGGAGTTGGGTCATGTTTCTATAGACAAATTCTATCGGGCGATTAATAAAGTCGCTAAATCTCCCATCCGCACCGATGCCGATGAGGTGACTTATAACCTTCACGTTGCCATCCGCTTCGATTTGGAGTTGGCGATGCTGGATGGTAAGCTAGAAGTACGGGACTTGCCAGAAGCTTGGAACCAAAGATATAAAAGCGATTTAGGTATTTTGCCGGCTAGCGACAGTCAGGGAGCGATGCAGGACGTACATTGGTTTTGCGGTACGATAGGGGGTATGTTCCAGGGCTACACTCTCGGCAACTTGATGGGGGCGCAGTTGTACGAGACGGCGGTAAGGATTAATCCAGAAATACCCGTGGCAATAGAACGGGGTAATTTTAGTATGCTCCACGATTGGTTGACAGAAAATATTTATCGGCACGGTCGCAAATATACGGCTTCGGAAATTATAGAGCGGGTTACTGGGGAAGCTTTGAGGGTGGATGCTTTCATAGATTACATTCGGGATAAATATATGGGAATTTATCGGATGAAATTTTAAATAGAATTGGTAAAAAAGTCAAAAATTCCGATTTTTAATGAATATTTAAAGGGTGCATCTCGTATTTACTAAAAGAGCGGGAAGCTGAGATTAATATTGGGCTTTTTTGAGTCAGAAAAATTAATGAAAATGATAACAAGTAATTGTCAACTTGACAAAAACGAGAATTATTTGTTAACAAAGAGATAGAGATAGCAGTTTTATTTGAGATGTGTCCAAAAGGCTGACGCTTTTTGGGAATAGGGAATGGGGAATGGGGAATGGGTAAGAGGGTTTCCAGAATTTTTTGCTGGTAGTAAATAGCCCTTTCTTGTTTACATCTCATTTGAAAACGCTAGAGAAAAAGCAGAAATAATAGCAAGAGGAAGTTTTCATGTCCAAACAGCTAATTCAAACGGTAATCGAAAGCGAGGAAAAAGCAGATTTAAAGCGTTTTATTAGCGATTTGCGAGCTGCGGAAAACCGTTATTTACTGCGGAACGATATAGTAAACGCTTTCGTGGAATTTAGCAAAAAACAAGAGAAGCCAGAGAATTATTATAATGCTTCAAATTTAGGGAAGCTGATTTTCTACACTCAGGAAATTATGCTGGAAGAAGAGGACTTATGCATTATTATTCGTCCGAAAATAGCTTATCAAGAAAGCTATCGCATTTTGTCGGATTTGACGGTGGAAGAAATGACGGTGGAGGAATTGTTAGACCAGCGCGATCGCTACATTAACCGCTACCATCCCAAGGAGGGCGACGTCCTAGAATTAGATTTTGGACCTTTTTATGACTACTCGCCGAAAATACGAGATGCTAAAAACATCGGTAAAGGAGTAGAATTTCTCAACCGTTTTTTATCGAGCAAGCTGTTTCAAAATCCCGATGAATGGTTGGAAGCTCTCTATCAATTTTTAAGCCTTCACTCCTACAACGGAATCCAATTGCTGATTAACGAACGAATTAAAAATCAGCAAGAATTGTCCGATAAAATCAAACAAGCGATCGCCTTTACGAGCGATCGCCCGGAAGACGAACCTTACGAAAAATTCCGCTTAGATTTGCAAGTAATGGGATTTGAAGCGGGTTGGGGCAATACTGCAGGTCGGGTTCGGGAAACTTTAGAAATACTCGACGAACTAATCGACTCTCCAAACGACAAAGTTCTGGAAACTTTCCTTTATCGCATTCCGATGATATTTCGGATCGTCCTGGTTTCCATTCACGGTTGGTTCGGGCAAAAAGATGTCTTGGGGCGACCGGATACTGGGGGTCAAGTTGTTTACGTTCTCGACCAAGCTAAAAGTTTGGAAAAACAACTCCAGGAAGATATAAAATTAGCGGGCTTAGATATGTTTGAAATTAAGCCCAAAGTAATTATTCTCAGCCGCTTAATTCCCGAAAGCGACGGTACCACTTGTAACGAACGTCTGGAGAAGGTTCACGGCACGGAAAATGCCTGGATTTTACGGGTTCCGTTCAGGGAATACAATGCCAATGTTACTCGGTATTGGATGTCTCGGTTTGAGATTTGGCCTTATTTAGAAACTTTTGCTATTGATGCGGAAAAAGAGTTATTGGCAGAGTTTCAAGGAAAACCAGATTTAATTATTGGCAATTATTCTGACGGTAATTTGGTGGCATTTTTATTAGCGCGGAAGCTGGATACCATCCAGTTTAATGTCGCCCATGCTTTAGAGAAATCTAAATATCTCTTCAGTAACCTTTACTGGCAAGAGATGGAAGATAACTATCATTTCTCTTTGCAATTTACGGCGGATTTAATTGCGATGAATGCTGCTAACGTTTTGATTAGCAGTACCTATCAAGAAATCGTGGGAACGGCGGATGGCGTAGGACAATACGAGTCTTATAAATGTTTTACGATGCCGGATTTGTATCACGTCGTGGATGGCATAACTTTATTCAGTCCGAAGTTTAATTTGGTGCCTCCTGGGGTGAACGAAAGCGTCTATTTTCCTTACAGGAAAAAAGAGGATCGGGTCGAGGGAGATACTCAGCGATTGGATGAGTTATTGTTTACTTTAGAAGACGTCAGTCGAGTGTATGGAAAGTTGGCAGCTCCTAATAAGCGTCCTCTATTTTCGATGGCTCGTTTGGACAGGATTAAAAACCTGACTGGTTTGGCAGAATTGTATGGCAAAAGCAAGGAATTACAAGAGCATTGCAATTTGATTTTAGTGGCGGGTAAGTTACGGGTAGAAGAGTCGAACGATTACGAAGAGGCGGACGAAATTAAAAAGCTTTATGGCATTATCGACCAATACGAATTATATGAGAAAATTCGGTGGTTGGGAGTGCGCTTGCCTAAGACAGATTCGGGTGAAATTTATCGGGTAATTGCCGATCGCCACGGCTTTTTCGTTCAGCCGGCTTTGTTTGAAGCTTTTGGTTTGACGATTTTGGAGGCGATGATTTCTGGTTTGCCTACTTTTGGTACGACTTTCGGCGGACCTTTAGAAATTATTCGGGATAAGGTTAATGGGTTCTATATTAATCCTACCAATCACGAAGAAACGGCGCAAAAAATTGTCGATTTTGTGACGAAGTGCGAGGCAGACGGCGAAAATTATTGGCGTCAAATTTCTAATGCGGGAATGGAGCGTGTTTACAGCACTTACACCTGGAAAATTCATACGAAGCGGCTGTTAACTTTGGCGCGGGTTTATGGTTTCTGGAACTATTCTTCTAAGGAAAATCGGGAGGATTTATTCCGCTATTTGGAGGCGCTTTTCTATCTGATTTATAAACCAAGGGCGCAAGAACTCCTCGAACAACATTCCCATCGTTAGATTGTTAATGGTTAGTAGTTAGCTAGGTCAAGAAACCCGGTTTTTTAGAAAAACCGGGTTTCTGAGAAAAGAGGGGCAAAAAACCGGGTTTCTGAGAAAAGAGGGGTAAAAAACCGGGTTTCTGAGAAAAGAGAGGCAAAAAACCGGGTTTCTGAGAAAAGAGAGGCAAAAAACCGGGTTTCTGAGAATACTTGAGGGGCGATCGCTATTGAGGGATTGATACCCGGAGTTTTAAAGGGAGGTTTTATTCCAGAAGATAGATAAGAAAACAAAAATATGGTGTTATAATCGAGTAGCAGCATTTTTAAACCCCGTTGGTTCGATCGCGCAAAGTAAAAAATCAAAAAATCCCAGCCAGAAGAAAGAGAAAGGTTTAAGGTATTTTTGAGATGAATTGAGAGAAGGTAGGGGTTTGGGCGTGCTGTGGCAATTAGGAAAACTAAAGAAGAAGAGATCTGTATTATGCGTCTGACTACTATTACTGCCAAGGCATGCATAGTGGCGGCGATCGCTATAGGGCCTTCGGCGATCGCCCAACCCTATTCTCAAAACTCAACCCCAAGACGAGAAGCTCGGGACTTTGGGGAAAATAACAGTTTCGCAGAGAAGCTGTTTTCAGAAAAACAAGAGCTGCGCGAATTTATGATTCCTCGAAGGGAGTCCGGGACTTCCCAGAAAAGCGATCGACTGTTTTCTAAACCCTTTTACCCGAGTGCGGCCCAGAGACGATACGAGGACAAAAGCTTCTCGGTGGGGGATCGTGGTTCTCATGTTTTGATTTTACAACGTCGCTTGCACGCACGAGGCTTCGAGCCCGGCCCTGTAGATAGCGTTTTTGGTTCCCAGACGCGAGAAGCTGTAAAAGCTTTCCAAGAATCTCGGGGCTTAAAGGCAACTGGGGTGGTAGATGAAACTACCTGGAAGGCTTTGACTGAAAGGGAGGGCCAAGAGCAGCCTCAGGCCGAAAAGCAATTGGTTTCCCAAGAAACAAAAACAATCTTGGATAAAGGCAACAAAGGTTCCAAGGTGAAAACTTTGCAGCTGCGTTTGGAAATTCAAGGTTACGCTCCCGGTCCCATAGATGGGGTATTTGGCAGGAAAACTGCGGCTGCGGTGAAACAATTTCAAGAGGCCCAAGGTTTAGCTAGCACTGGTGCGGTAGATGAGGCTACCTGGGAGGCACTGGGTCGAAATTAAAGGTTAGCTAGACTTTTTTGTTGAAGGGGAAAATTGTCAAAGGTGAGAATGGGGAATAATATCAATGAACAATTGGGAACTTGTTAATTGATATAATCGGTTTCTGAACTTTTTCAGCAAGCCCTAATTATTAAAAGGAGGACGAAGGGCAAACGATAGACTTCTATCCTCTCTGAAATCACCCTCGAAAGCGCTACGGGGCAAAACGCGCAATATTTCCGCCACCGTAGTGACACCAGTTGCCAGTTTCTCCATCGTCGCTGCTTTAAACGAAGTGAAATTGCGATCGCTCAGATAAGGATAAAAGTCGATCGCAACATTTTCATCTATAAGACGTCGCACGTCGCGATCGACGTCTAAAACTTCAAAAATTCCCTCCCGCCCCAGATAACCGGAATGGCTGCATTTAGAGCAACCCGCCCCCTGCCGCCAACCCCTGACTGCTTCGGGGGAAATATTAATCGCCTTTAATTCCGCCACTGTCGGCAGATAAGGTTCGCCGCAGTGGGGGCAAATTTTTCTGAGCAACCGTTGGGCGACTACTCCTAAGAGGGCGTTATTGATTAGATCCGGTTCCGGGCAAAGAGATTTGAGGCGGGGGAGGGCGCTGAGGGCGTCGTTGGTATGCAAAGTAGTGAGGACTAAGTGACCGGTGAGGGCTGCTTGAATGACTGTTTCGGCGGTGGGGCGATCGCGTATTTCTCCTAACATGATAATATCGGGATCTTGATGCAAAATTCCCCGCAAGCTGGAGGCTAATGTCATTCCCGCGCGCTCGTTTACCTGCATTTGCGTAATACTAGACAGCACATATTCGACGGGATTTTCTATGGTAATTATATTGACAAATTCGGTGGCTAAAGTTTGCAAGCTAGTATAAAGGGTACTGGTTTTTCCCGAACCAGTAGGACCGGTAATTAAAATAATTCCTTGGGGTTGTTTTAACCAATTTTGGTAGGTTAAAAGGCTGTTGGGAGTAAAGCCTAAATTTTCTAAATTATTCAAACCATTTTTCCGAGGAAGCAGGCGAATTACTGCTTTTTCTCCATTAATCCCTGGAATAGAACTTACTCGCAAATCAACTCCAAATAACGACGCCCGTCCGTCTTGAGGTTTTCGGTGAAGGGTGATATCCATATTTGCCATTACTTTTAGAGCGATGATAATTTGTTTGCTCGTTTCTGGAGCGATAGTCTCAATTTGTCGCAGGAGGCCGTCTATGCGAAATCGAATTTGCAAGCCGCTGGGAGAAGGCTCTAAATGAATGTCGCTGGCTCGTTGTTGGAGGGCGCGATGAACTAAATTTTTGAGGAATTGTTGGGGTTTTACTTTTGGTTTTTTTCGTTTTTTTAACATAAGTAAATTGCCTCCTGCAGTTCTGTTTGTTTGTTTGTTAGCTAATTTGGGAGTTTTTCAGAAAAATTTAACGATTGTGGTCCAGAAACCCAGTTTTGCCGGAATTACCGGGTTTCTTGTTTAAAGCTAGCAGCCTGCCGGTGTGCGGATAGTGAGTCGTTCTTTGCGTTTCAGTATTATTGTAGTCATTAATACATTAGTTTAGTAAAGTTCCAGAATCAATTGTAATACATATTTGCCCGATGCGATAGTGGCACGTTTGCTTTTTTGTTCCCCGAGGACAAAAAAAGTGCCTCTGCTTCGGATTCGGGCCCGGGAAATAGTCCAGTTGCATTAAGCTCTGCTTGTTGCGAATAAATGGTTTTTATAACAATTAACAATTAATAATTAACAATTAATAATTGGGTTATTTGCGTGGGATAAAGTTGGGTTAGCAACGGATGAAATGGATAGTTTTTTGAGGGGTAGATTGCTTTTTTGTACGAGAATATTTCCATATCTTTATTAATTTAAAAAGTGGGGCGATCGCTCGTTCGTAGTAACGACTTTAGTCGTATAGATCTAGTGGTGAGTTCCAAAAATTAGGTTAGCAGCGGTGTCGATCGCGGATGTAACGGATGGGTTGTTGGAGGGGCGAAGGCGATCCGCTGCGCGGCATGCAACATCGCTTTTGGGTAATTCGTAGAACGGGCCGGAATGCCTGTTCCCCGCTTTTATGAGAAAAAAAGGGCGATCGCTCTTTTTTAGAGAGCGATCGCCTTTTTTCTGCATATAAAATCCCTAACCAACAGCTAACCCGCTAAACTGTCGCCGATAGGCAGATTGAAAACCCAAAACTATATCTGTCTCGGGCACGCCTGCCGCTAACAACTCGTCGGCAACGCCGATATCGGTACAATCTTGTTGTATCCAGATTTTCCCATCTTTAATATCCACATGAACCGTGGTACCATATACCCGTTTGTGACCGTCCCAACCGAGATTAACGACTAAATAGCGATCGCGCACCGTATCGAAAACAGCTTCCACTTCCGTATCTGGAAAGATATCTTCTCCTAAGAAACTTTCGCTCAAAATTTTTTGTACCAGTTCGGGGTAATTTAGTTTTTCCATGTTACAATTTCCTCCTTGTTAGGGTCAAAAATTAGTAATTTTAACTGATGTTCGGCGATGACATCTCGAATGAATTCGCGACGAAAAAAGCCGTCGTAAACCTCAAAGGTAATTGCCAGATATAATATTCGATTTGGATGTGCTTTTCTTAATGCAGAGCGGTAGTTAAGCATTTGACCGAGGGCTAAATGAAATTCTTTAACCTCCGATTTTCCTACAAAAGATTTGACTTCTACCGCTATTTTTTTATCGCCTTTTTCGGCAGCAATGATTTTTTCTGCACCTAAGTCTATTTGGAAACTAACGTCGCCGACTCTCATAAATATAGGGTCGTGAGTTATGGTCCATCCATCCTTTTCGAGGGCGGAGCGAACTGCGTCGTGAAAGATGTCTTTTGCTGACATAATAGCGTTTTTTGGGTTTAATTTCGGTCGAGTTGCCGGGGTTGTTTTTGACATTATAGCATTGAACGGGCTGGAATGTCTGTTGCCACATTGTAAGGCTTTTTCTGAGAAAAAAAGGGCGATCGCTCGTTCGTAGTAACGACTTTAGTCGTATAGATCTAGTGGTGAGTTCCGAGGGTTGGGTTAGCAGCGGATTTTGTAACGGATGTAACGGATGGGTTGTTGGTGGGGGCGATCGCTCTTGGGTAATTCGTAGAACGGGCCGGAATGCCTGTTCCCCGCTTTTTCTGAGAAAAAAGGGGCGATCGCTCTCCAAAAAAGAGCGATCGCCACAGTTGTAGTTAGAGTAGAAGTGATAAGGGGCCAGTTACGATCGCGGTGCGGAGCGACCTGTTTTGCTGTCTCCTTCTGCCAAACCGCGTTCCAAGCAAGTTTTATTGTCGTCTGGGTTTAATTCGATCGCTCTATCGTAGGATGCAACGGCATCGCTATATCTGTTTAATTGCCTTAAGACGTAGCCGCGCTGACGCCAAGAGCTAGCATCGTTGGGATTTAGTTCGATGGCTCGGTCGTAGGAAGTAACGGCCTCTTCGTATCTTTGCAATTTAGCTAAGGCCAGGCCGCGCTGCTGAAAGGCGATCGCGTCATCATGGTTGATTTTAAGTATTATATCGTATAATTTAAGCAGGCTTTCATTACCAGAACGAGCGCTTGCCGATAGGGTTTGATATAACGCGCCATCTCCATATCGCTTGCGATTTAATTTCATGGCTTGATAAAAAGACTCATAAGCTTCTCGATATTCTTTTTGCGTCCACAATCCACGACCGCGATTATGATATACGTTTGCTCGATCTGGTTTGAAGCGAAGGGAGAGGTCGTATAAAACAACGGCTCGATCGTATTGCAACCAGTTTAAGGCGTTGCCGCACCAAAAGCAAGCTGGAGGAAAGACGAGAAAAAATACGGTTCTCGCAATCCAGAAGGCGATCGCTATTGCTATAGTTCCGCCTACGGCAAAGATAGCGATTTTTAAATAGAAATCTGGATTAACGTTTATCTCTTGAATTTGAGCTTTAGCGGTATTGATGGGTATTGCTGCGTTAGAGCTATATGAGGATAGTTGGGATAATTCTGTATCTTCTGAAATTGCTCGGGCTATTTCTGGGGAACCGTGAATTCCTACTACTTTACCGCTTTTGTTTAAGAGGGGAGAACCTGGGATAATTGCGGTGGGAGTATATGACATTTTATAACCCAAAGAGTTAGTAACAATGCCGGCAGCGATAACGGGATCGAGTTTTTGGCTGAGGTTCTTGCCTTCTTTGTCTGCGATATAACCCATGATGTAGGAGATATCGCCTCTGGAGATGCGATCGGAGTCTCCCAGATACAAGGGCGGGTAAGGACATTTTGTTGCGCTTTTACTCAATTTGATTAAGGCTAAGTCAATCCCCTCGACAGCTTTTATATCCTCTGGGGCAATTTGCCATTTTTTTCCTCCCGCTTGAACTTGCAATTTGCTGCCTGAAGGGGCAATATGACCTACGGTTAAGATGGTGCAGGGAGCGTTTTCTTTTGTGGGTACGAAAAAACCGGCGGCGTTAATGGTTCGAGGTTCGCCGGAGTTGGACTTGTATTCGGAAGCGATGGAGACTATGCTCTGTTTTGCTTGGAGTTCGATTTCTTGGGGGTTTTTTTCGGTGAGGCGATCGCAGCTTGTTAAGAAAAGGGGAAAGATGGCGATCGATAATAGTATTTTTCGAGGGCGGGGAGAGCGGTTATTCATGGTGTTTTTGGGTGATTTGGCTTGGGGGGCCGGTTCGTAGTAACGACTTTAGTCGTATAGATCTAGTGGTGAGTTCCGAGAGTTAGGTTAGCAGCGGATTTTGTAACGGATTTAACGGATGGGTTGTTGGTGGGGGCGATCGCCTTCTGGGAAGAGGAAAGCGATCGCTTGAGACTATTACCTAGTTTTAGCCTACATAGGTAAAGAAAGAAGTATTATTGATAGACGATCCAAATCCTTCGCTAACGCTAAGGTTTTTGCCATTTATAGCACCTGCCTGAGCAACACGGATATTAGATTCAGAACTATTGGGAAGTACAATCGCAATATGTCCAGAGACTCCATAAGCGGGAGCCGGAGAGGAAGCAACGACTACTTGACCGTTATTGGCTAAAGCAGAGGCATCGCTGGGGTTGACAGCCCGCCATTCACCACCGTAACCGCCTCTATTGAAAAAGTCGTGCAACTGCGAGGCACTCAAGGGTTTGTCCCGATATTCTCCTCCAAATGCGGGTGGGTACATTGCTTGGCTGTGACGGGCAATAGGCACTCCTAGAACTTCTAAAACATCAGCAGCAAACCAATTGCAGAAAGTTTCGTTAATTCCATCTCCCGTAATGTCGTGGGGAAGATAATATGACTGGTCGGGATTAACCAATTCTACTGCATTTAGAATCCTTTGCGCTTCAGAAGATACTCCTGACGAAGGTGCTTGATATGAGTACGAAGGCTCTTGATAGCTGGAGTTGCTGTAAACTGTGGCACTACTATAATCCCAGGTAATGTAACCGCCCTCAAAATCTTGGCGTATAATTCCGTTCCAATCATATTCAGCGCTGCTAGGTGCGCCTAGATATCCTTCAAGTCCACCATCAGTTTCTAAATATTTCTTACGAATTTCGCCGTAGAGGGGGTAAGCGCCGCGATCGCTTTTAACAATAGAACCGCTATCAAAGAGTTGATACTCGTAACCATTGTAGTCAATGACACCGGAAGTAGGACTACCTAGCTTCCACGAGTATTCTTGATAAACTTGGTTGATGTCGTTAGTTTGGGGTTCTGGAGTAAAGAAAGAACTTTCATAACCGTAAACTGTGGCATCATTATAATCCCAGGTAATGTAACCGCCCTCGAAATCTTGACGTATAATTCCGTTCCAATCATACTCAGCGCTGGTAGGTGCGCCTAGATATCCTTCAAGTCCACCATCAGTTTCTAAATATTTCTTACGAATTTCGCCGTAGAGGGGGTAAGCGCCGCGATCGCTTTTAACAATAGAACCATCGTCAAACAGTTGATACTCGTAACCATTGTAGTCAATAACATCGGAAGTAGGACTACCTAGTTTCCACGAGTATTCTTGGTAAACTTGGTTAATGTCGTTAACTGGCGGTCCAGGTGCATAAGCTTGATAAGGGTCGCCAGAGAAGAAATCTAATGTACCTCCAACTGCATCTGACCACCAGTTGCTGGCCTCTCTCTTTTCACCAGTCAGAATATCTGCATTGCTATTATTCGCAGACGCGGGCTGCGTTTCTACAGATTGTCCGAGAATAAGTTGGTCTTCTGGCGGAGTTAATGGCAGGCTTCCAGAGTTCTGGTACTCTAAGCCGCCCGTATTAATGAATTGTTGAGACAGGATGTCTTCTTGTTCTTGCCCAGTAAAGGGCAACAGTTTGTTGCTAGATTCCAGACTCGCGGTGGAGTCCGAACCAAAAGGATGTGACATAATAATGACCTCCTAATATTCCCCCTCCATCAGCCGTTGGTGGGGGTTGGCCCGCGACAATCGGCTTTTGAATGTCAGAATTAAATTATTTGAATAATAATTTTAAACTTATTAAAATCAAGCGTCAAGTCTGACAGCAAAATTTTTAGGTTTTTTCCTGACGTCCATCGGGTCTAATGCTTATATGAAAAAGAAAATTTTCTTATGTTAAAAAATATTAACAAGTTTCTTACGGACGAGCCAGAAACCCGGTTTCTTAGGCGTCCGTGTCGATCGGATGTCGGTTTTAGCTCCCCCCAGAAACCCGGTTGGCAAAAAACCGGGTTTCTTAAATTGCAAAATTGAAATGCACCCCAATGGCCTGATTTAAAGCACTAAAGTGCTTACTACGAACGGGCAGGCAAGGAAGCGTAACGATCTGTTGGGTTCCGTTTCACTCCACCCAACCTACGATTTCTGGCCCTGGCCTCGAACGGATATAATGGAATTGGCCTTAACCAAACTAATCTAAGCTACAATCTTATATGAGTCAGTCAGTTAAAATGAACCCCGACCCTAATTTCTTGGAGTTTCTCAAAAACGAGGCAGATCGCCTGGACCTCTCCAAAGCGGAATGGGAAGCCCTATTTCTGGCCGCTGGGGGAAACGATATCTCGGCGATCGCTCAAAAACTCGAAATCAAAGTCTCCGCAGTCCGCCAGCGACTCTCCCAGGTTTATCAAAAGTTCGAGGTGGAAGGACAAGGACCGGTTAAATTCCACAACCTCCAAAAACTCCTCCAGTCTCGCTACCAACAATGGCAACTTGCAAACCCTGCTGCGGATGACTCCAACAGCAAACAACTCACAACTCCCCCCCACAAAGACTGGGGAGATGCCCCGGATGTCTCTGTTTTTTACGGGCGTCGCGAGGAGTTGGCGACTCTCAAGGGTTGGGTTGTGGAGGAAAAATGCAGGTTGGTAGCGCTAGTGGGGATGGGGGGTATCGGTAAGACGAGTTTGGCGGCGAAGTTGGCGGGGGAGGTTGAGGGAGAGTTCGATCGCTTTATTTGGCGATCGCTCCGTCACAACCCCCCCATCGGCGAACTTCTCGACGAGTTACTTCTCTTTTTCTCCGACTCCCAACCCGAAACCCTTCCCCCAGAAGTCGAAAAGAAAATTTCCCTCTTGGTTAAACTTTTCTCCACTTCTCGATATCTGGTTATACTCGATAACGTCGAAACCATTCTCCGCAGTAACGATCTTTACGGTCGCTATCGGGAGGGTTGCGAAGGTTATGGGATTTTGTGGCGGCGGATCGGAGAAATTCCCCATCAAAGTTGTTGCATTTTAACTACTCAAGAAAGGTTGAGAGAAGTGGCAGTTTTGTCTAGTTCCCAACAGCCGGTTCGCGAGTTAGAAATTAAAGGTTTGAAACCGGAAGATGCCAAACAAATTTTACGGGAAAAGGGTTTGCAAGGAGAGTCGAGATGGGAGACTTTAATTGAGATTTATCGCGGCAACCCGCTAGGTTTAAAAACTGTTGCGAAAACCATCCAAGAGATTTTTAATAATAACGTGAATGAGTTTGTGAAATGGACGACTACGGTGATGGACGATTTGTGGTTTCAAAGTCTCGATAAACAGTTTCAGCGCTTGTCTGAAGACGAAAAATTGATAGTTAAATATTTGGCAAAAACTTCTAAACCAGTTAATTTAAAACAGTTAAAACAAGATGTTTTTCCCGATGTTTCTAGTTCTATACCCATTCAGGCGATGGAATCTATTGTCGCTCGTTCTTTGGTGGATAATAATAAGGAAGGTTTTTTACTGCATCCAATGGTAGAAAAATATGTTAATGAGCGTTTTAATTAATCCGATAGATTAAGAAACCAGGTTTTTTCAAAAAACCTGGTTTCTGAGATACCTAACAACTAACAAAAAATCATGTGTCTTATTGTCTTAACCCCGAATGCAAAAACCGACAAAATCCCGATAATATGGAATCCTGTTTGTCCTGTGGAACGAGTTTAATCATTCAACAGCGCTATCGAATTATTAAACCTTTGCGCCCGCCAAACCGACACCATCCCAACGAGATTTTCGAGGTGGAAGATAGGGGCGTTAAAAAAGTGATGAAAGTCCTCACCGACGACAGACCTCAAATGGTCGAAATGTTCGAGAGGGAAGCGCTGACTTTGCAAATTTTGAACCATCCAGGCATTCCTAAAGTCGATTTGGATGGGTACTTTTCTGTGGAAGTAGGCGATCGCCTCCTCCGCTGTTTGGTGATGGAGAAAATTGAGGGGGAAAATTTAGAAGATTGGTTGCAACATAATCCTCCTATTTCTCAGCGTCAAGGGATTAATTGGTTGAGACAATTAATAGAAATTCTCGATGTTATTCATCGCCAACATTTTTTCCATCGAGACATCAAACCTTCTAATATCGTTCTCAAACCAAACGGGCAATTAGTCTTAATTGATTTTGGTGCCGCCAGAGGAATTACTAATACTTTTTTAGCCAAACTAAATTTAAAAAATGCCACTACGGTTATCTCTGGAGGATACACGCCGCCAGAGCAAGTTGAAGGTAGAGGAATTCCGCAGTCAGATTTCTTTGCTTTGGGGCGGACTTTCGTACATTTGCTAACTGGAAAGTCTCCTTTGGAATTGCCGAAAGATGTTAAAACTGGTCGGTTAATTTGGCGTAAAGATGCAAAACAAATATCTCCGGTTTTGGCGGATTTTATTGACGAATTGATGGCGGTTTTTCCAGGCGATCGCCCCCAAAATACCGAAGTTATTTTGCGCGATTTAACTCCTAACGGTTTGCGAAAAAGAAGAGTGCGTCGCTTTTTTAATTCTCCCGGTTTTAAGTGGGGAATTCGAGGAGTTTTAGCGCTGATAGTTGTCGGTATTGGAGTTTATTTATTGTCGAAACCTTACCGGGCAGAATATACTTCTAGTCGCGGGCGGGAAGCTTTAATAGATGGCAATTTTTCAGCGGCGCGAACCAGTTTTGAGCAAGCGATTAAACTCAATCCTAAGTCGGCAAAATATTACAACGATTTAGCGCTAACTTGCAAGCAAGAAAAAGATGTTATCTGCGCTTTAGATAATTATCGGAAAGCTGCGGAAATCGAACCAGAAAATGCGACTTTTTATTACAACTTGGCCAATCTTTACGAAGATATCCAAGAATTGAATCTGGCGGCGGAAAATTATCAAAAGGCCATCGCTATCGGCGGGCGAGTCGAGGTCGATGCTACTAATAATTTAGCCCGCTTGTTAATTTGGCAAAATCTCGAATATCGACGGGCAGAAAATTTGCTTTTGGGGGCGTTAAACGAGACGGAAAGTGCCTCGGTTAAAGCTGCTATTTTAAAAAATTTAGGTTGGGCAAATTTAGAAATCGCCAGGTTACAAGTTAGCGATCGCTACCAACAAGACTATTTACAAATAGCAGAAAATTATTTGCAAGAGTCGATTAATTTGAAAGGCGATCGGGCTACTCCCCACTGTTTATTAGCTCAGGTATTAGAAGAAAAACAACGAACGGGAATAGCTTTAGAATCTTGGCAAAAATGCCGCGATTTAGATATCAAAAACTTGCCAGAAGAGTTCGTTTGGCAGCGACAAGCGCGGCAGCGTTTGGCTAATAAAATTTGTCCTGTATCCAGTCCTTGTTTTTTGGAGGAAAATAACGGTGAAATTCAAAATATTGATTAATTTTGTTTCTGTAATTGTCCTAATTGCAGTTAGCTTTGTTGGAGGCAAATCTAGTATTTTATTAGCAGAACTTATCTGCCCTGAAAACGGCGATCCTTGTTATGAAGAAGGCAGTCGCAGTTCTTCTATTTCCATCCAAATCATCAGTCCCACAGTCGGTAATTTATTACCTACAAATAATCGACCCAATTTCTCCTGGCAACCCGAAACTGGGGCGGGAAATTATTTCATATCAATAGCAGATTTTTC
>CAZSTZ010000089.1:20550-24810 GCA_964609515.1 uncultured bacterium
CTCGGCAACGTTTATCGAGAAGCGGGCTTATCGTTTTTAGCAGAATCTCCTTACCAAACAGCGATAGAATTAGCGACAAACTTGGAGGATAAAAAAGCTATTGCCGAAGCGCAAGTGGGAGTTGCGAGAGTAAAAATTAGCGAGAACAATTTTGACGAAGCGATTAGTTTGCTGGAAAAAGCGAGGGCAAATTATCGAGAAATAAATAATCGGGAATTAGCGGCGCAACTGGCACAGTTTTTAGGAGAAGTCTGGGTGAAAAAAGGCGATACTCCCCAAGCAATTAACTGGTATCGACAGGCAGCGGAGGAATACGAAAAGTTGGGAGACTCGGAACGTTTGAATTATGTTAAAGAAATGTTGGAGAGGTTAAATAAAAGATAGTTCGTAGTAAGCGCTTTAGCGCTAAAACAATGCCTTTTTTAGCACTAAAACGCTTACTACGAACGACGAATTAAGAAACCCGGTAATTTCGGCAAAACCGGGTTTCTGGGTGGCGATGAATACTCCCGTCGCTACATTAAAAGTTTTCTCGAATCCTACTAACAAATTCTGGTACTTGTTCCGATAGTTTTCCTAACAATTCAACAACGGTCATCGGCGGGTTTTTTAAATCCTCAGATTGCTGTTGAATTATCTGAATTAAAGCTTCGGGAAACCGTTCGTATAATCTTGTCAGGAAAAAATCGGGATGTTGAACTTGGACATCCCAAGTGACGATGAATACTCCCGTCGCTACATTAAAAGTTTTCTCGAATCCTACTAACAAATTCTGGTACTTGTTCCGATAGTTTTCCTAACAATTCAACAACGGTCATCGGCGGGTTTTTTAAATCCTCAGATTGCTGTTGAATTATCTGAATTAAAGCTTCGGGAAACCGTTCGTATAATCTTGTCAGGAAAAAATCGGGATGTTGAACTTGGACATCCCAAGGGCTCAGAGACTCTTGGGGGAAATGTCTGAGATTGAAAGTGACAATGACTTGTGCTTTTGCTGCCACTGCCGCCGCAGCGACGTGGCGATCGCCCGGATCGTTAGTCATTCTTTCTATTAACTCTTGCGGCACTTCCACCATCGCTTCTCGGAAGTATCTTTTCAGACTTTCCTGCAAGCGTACTGCCCTTTGTTCTGTCATTCTTCCTTTATTAATTAAGTTGCGAATGGCATCCTCCAGAATTTGCTCGGACCAATAAACTCGATATAGTTCTTTCTCAGCAGCGCGAAGCAAAGTATCCCGCAGAGGCAGCGGGAAAATAACGTCCGAGTCTAAGACAACGGTAAGTATAGTCATGGTTGCGTTTCAAAAACTCCATCATCGTAAAGTCCCCACTCCTGACTGAGTTGGGTTAATTCTCTGAGTCCTTTTTGTCGCTCGATCCGTCGCTTCTGCTTGTAGGCGATCGCATCCTCAAACCAAATTCGCGGATAGGAATCTACCTTGTGGTGGGGAAGTTCCCCAGATTCTAACAACTCGTTTAAAAATTTTAAGGGAACGTGCAGCAGTTCGGCAGTTTCGTGGATCGTAAGTTCCTTCTCAAACTGCTGTAATTGTATCGCCCTACCGGAGGCCATAACTCGGGCGACTTCTTGTATTATTAAACGAAGGGACTCTGGGATGGGGGCGGTTTTGCCATCTTCTCCCACTAGCATCAGGGGCGATCGCTCTTTCTTTAATAGTTGGGCGAGTTTCTTCGACGCTTCCATTTCCTCTTCTGGAGCTAATATTGGCTCTAATAACGGGTTGGGTCGATCCATTTTTCTATCTGTTTTTGTTGGCATTCTTTATAGTTTAACGCAAGTGCCTCTAAAACCATAGCACGCTTTCTGCATTTTTTGGATGGTCTTCGATCGCCCCCGCCACCAATACCGATGTATCAAATAAAACTTTCATCAATGGATAAACCTCCTAATTCTTTCTTCGCGTAAATCCCGCGCTGCATTTTCCCAATTTTCTTGCCATTTTCCTGCCACGACTAATACTCCTCCAACATTTTTAAGCTGGCATTCTTCTACTTCATTAATTTGCTTTCGCAAAGAAATGGAACTAACAAAATCAAAAACCTCCTCAAGTTCGCTTTTAGTCAGATTTTCTAAGTTATTGGCTATCTTTTGTTTGAGAGCATCCATATTTCTCCTTCCGGTTTTTTTAGCTATCTATTATTTTAGCACGACAGACGAATTAAGAAACCAGGTTTTTTAAAAAAACCTGGTTTCTGGGTTCAAAGTCCCCCTTTTCAAGGGGGATTTAGGGGGATCCTAGGAATTTATGGAGAACGGGACTACTGCCAATTACCCGCCAAAATAAACGCCGCCCAATAATAAGGATGGGCGTAATTTTCATCCTCTAAAAAAGCAATTTGCACTTGTCGAATTGCCTCTGCTTTATTAACATTAGGTTGATTTAATTGACGGTAAAATTCCCCCATAAATTTAGCGGTGGGAGAGTCGCCAACTTGCCACAAACTCGCTACGGTACTTCTGGCATTTGCCCTCAAGGCAACCCCCGCAATTCCTAAAGCTGCCCGCGAATCTCCCTCGGCAGTTTGACAGGCGCTTAATACTAATAATTGAATCGGTTCGCGATTAATTCCCGCCCGAATTTGCAGGATATTTTCTAGTTGGTTAATGTTAATCTTTTCATCCCAAGCATAGATAAATGTCTCCTCGGGAATAGAACTAAATACGCCGTGAGTTGCCAGATGAACTACGGGAAATGGGTTTAGCTGAACTTGCCGTTCAAATGCTTCTTTTTCAAAATCATTATTGAGGATAATTGTGCTGTTGGGGACTGTTTCTTTTATCTCATTCAATTCGCTTTCAACTGCTTGTAAAGCTGCCAAACTTTCTGGGTAACTTGGAGCTTTTTCGCTGACTCCGGCGAGGAGGGCGTTCCACTTTCCCGGTTGCAAAGAATCGGACTTAAATAATTGCGAAGCTAGGCTGATGGCTATGCTATATTTTTCCACTAAATATTGGCGGCGATCGCTCAAAACTGCCATCGGTATTCCCTGCAAGTTGCTGTCTAATACAAACACTAAAGTTCCGCTTTCTGGTAACTCCTCCGCCACGGGTTTTATTAACCAATCGTAAAGCTGCTGGGCCCGGGGAAAAATCTCTGTTTCGACATCGGTTTTTTTGTCAGTCAATCTCCGATTTAGTTCCGAGATTGTTTCGTTAAATTGACTCGAACTTACTGCCACAGTTCGACGTTCGATGATTTCTTTATCTCGTAGTTTTACTATTACTTCTAGTCGGTCGTCAAACTGAATCGGATAAATTATTACTGGAGCAACTCTGCCGATATTTTCCGGTTGGGGCAAGTCGCAATTGAGGAAGTTTTCCAGTTCTGCTAGTTGCAATAAATCGCTGACTTTAATCGCTTTTTCTAGGTCTTTTTTACTGGCATTAAGACTTAATAGCATTTCTAAATATTCTCGGTAAACTGGTTTAACTTTTTCCCTGAAAGAAAAACGAATGTCGGTGTTAATTGCTAATAAATCTTTGCGCACGAAGTCTAAGTCTTGAATTGCTAAATCGTAAGCAGTTTTTGCTAATTCTATTTTTCCTTCTTTTCGGTAAATGCGCCCTAATTGCCATTGCCATTGATAAGAGATATCCGATGCAGAAATGCTTTGGGCTAATAACAAAGCTTTTTGGGTTAATTCCTCGGCTTCTGCTAAGAAATTATTTTGTTCGTAAAAATAACCTAACATTCCCAGAGAATAAGATTGAGTTCGCTTATCGTTGAGGGTTTCTGCTAGCTGGAAAGACATCGCCGCGTATTTAACTGCCAGGTCGTTTTTGCCTAGCTTGGCGAGACTTTCTGCAAAGTTTAAGCGAGCGTAAATTGCGTTTTTACTTAGGGGCAAGCTGTCGAATTGGGAGTTATTTTGCAGGAGTTCGGCGACTATAGATTCGATTTCAGTTTGCGGGATTTCTACCAGGGAGTTTTGCTGGAGTTCTATTAATAAACTGAGGTAGTTTAATTGGGATTGAATTTTGGTTAAATTGGAGTCGGTTAATTGGGCAGCTTGGAGGTAGCGATCGCCCGCTTTTTCCGCAGATTCTATCGCTCGATTTTTCCGCAACAAAGAGCGTTTACTCTCAAATAAATCCAGATTTTTCCGATAATTTGCCCGCGCCGTATTTCCCAAACTCAACCACGCAGCGCTAATATCGTCAACGGAGTTAAATTCCTCGGCTTTTTCCAAACTGTAAAGCAAAGCAGTTTCCGAATTTTCCAACTTTCCCAAACCTCG
>CAZSTZ010000090.1:0-11732 GCA_964609515.1 uncultured bacterium
TTCTCGTATTTTGTTCGTAGGAGCTTTAAATAGCAAACCGTTTAAAGAAAGCGATGTTGCATCCGCAACCCTGCGCGATCGCCTCCCCAAACGGCAAATATTCAGCTTATCAAACAAAAACGAAGATTCCGGGCTAAAGGCAATATTTCTCTCTAAGTGGTACGCACCACCCAAAGCAATACTTCTATTTACATAAGCATCAAAATAGGATTTTGCTATCGGCTTGCGAAAGTTTTGTAAAACAAACTTGATATTTCCTTGAGTTTGATTTGCTTTAATATGCTCCTGAATTTTGGCCATCAATTGCCGGTTATAGAGAATCTTAGCTTCGATTCTTTTTAATTGATAAATGGTTAAACCTTCAACGGTGGGAACTATGGAAAAAGCGATAGTTGTCTGGCTTAGGTTTGGGTTTTCAGCTTCAAATCCCAGATAATAAGATAAACCAGCTTTTCTGGCTAATTCGGCATCTTGAGTTGCATCTATAAATGCCTGGGCTTTAATTCTAATATTCGTGCCTTTTACCCTCGCAAATTTGATTTTTCCCTTCTCGACGTAGGGGGTAAGTTCTGCATTAGAAAGCAGCCAAACGCCAGCGGCAGATAGCATTTTTTTCATCGCTTTAGCAGCGCGATCGCCCTCCACGCAAGCTTGAGCTACCCCAGCTTCTTTAATAAAATCCAAAAAGCATTTGCTATAAGGTCGATACTGCCAATAAGGCGTTTTATCGTAATCTAAATAAGCCAAACCGCCCCGAGTCAACAAACCTCCCAAGGATGCGTCGGCAGCATTAGAGCGCATTAATACGACTTTAGCGTTTTTGCCCAAAGTTTTCTTCGCCCAAATAGCAGCGCATATTCCCTGTAACTCGTCTCCGTAAACCACGACATCGAATTTTTTATAGATCGGCGGCGGCGGTGGCGGTGCCGGGAATGTCGGCGGCGGATAAATTGGCCCGGGCAGAGGAGAAAGCTCTACAGGGGAATTGTCGGCGGGGGTTTGGATAGCAGTTTTTTTTAGATATCGAGCTGCGCTTAATGGAGTTAGCCCTATAAGCACTGCTATAAGAGCGAATAATTTTTTCGATTGAAAGAACATAGTAGATTTAGACCTAGTTAAAAAAAGGAAGTTTAGCTTCGAGAAGGAGCTATTTAAAAGCTACCTGCTATCGCTAAAGCGATTAGGGAGTAGCAAAAAAATAAAGTACCGGTCCGGAGTAGGTCGGGCTCCTGTGAAATGCAACCCAACATCGGTAGGTTATTAAATTGCTAGTCCCTTACTACAAACTTTTTTTAAAACAGTTTTTTTGTCTTATTTTTCTCTTTGATAAATAAAAATGTACAAACCCTGCCCCGAACTCGGATTAAAAACAGTATCGGTTTGAGATAATTCCCAACCATCATCCCCCAAATTGTTTAAAGCTCTTTCTACGGCATCCCGTTCCGCATCCGTGCGAATAAAACCGGGAATGTAAGTAATTTTATATTCGTATTCATCACCGCGACGACTTAACTTTTGGGGTATTTCTAAATCCATCGGTTGCGCGGTATTCGATTCTATTTGGGGCGCTATTTCCGAAGTAGTCGCCAAACTGCGAGTCGGCAAAAATATTAAAGCTGCCGTTAAGAAAATAATGGCAACATTTAAGACGATTAAATTAACAACAATTAGTTTTTTAAGGCTTAAGTCTTTCATAATGTTAATTATTAATAGTTCGTAGTAATCGCGGAGCGCGATTTTTCGTTCGTAGTAATCGCGGAGCGCGATTTTAATTGTCTTTTTTAGCGTTATTTCTCATTTCTTCTGCTTCTTTTGCTATTGCTTTCCAAGCAGCCCTAAACTCGGCCTTAACTTCATCCGCAGGACGCGGACCGGCTTTTTTAGCCTTAGCAAAAGCTTCTTCCGTAATCCTATTTGCCCTAGCTATTTCCTCTGGTGTCAGTGGAGTTTCGAGAATTTCTTGAACTCTATCAGCTTCTTCTAATTCCTCCACCACATCTAGGAGTAATTTAGCCATAGATTTTGCCGTTGAAAGGTTCATAATTGCGTCCATTTCAACTTCTCTAATTGCTTCCCTGCCGTTGACGTTTTTCTCTGGAGTTTGTGTTGCGGGAGAGCTGCTAAACAGACTTAATTGAATATCCAAATTGCGCGTAATATCTATCCGAAAATCATCGATATTTGCTACTCGAAAAGAGTCGCTTTTATTGTCGTTTAACTGCATCAAAAATCCTCCAAATAAAATTCACCCGCCAACCATCCGCTACATCCGCTTCAAAATCCGCTGCTAATTAATCTTCCTCATATTAATTCACCGATTTAAAACATCAAGAAATGATTTTGGTTGTAGGATTTGCGTTCCATGATAATACTTAATTGGCAATATATCTTTCTTATCTAGGCTGACTAAATAATCGGCTTTTGCTTCATAAGCTGCTGCTAAAAACATATTATCTTTGGGGTCAATATCGTCCAAAAAAGTTGCTTCATAAATCCCAGGAATGTTTAGGGATGCTGAAGTTATAGCATCTACTAAATTTTTGGCATAACTTTCAGAAAATCCACGTCGAGCTAATACAAGAACTAACTCCTTAAGAATCTGCGGTGACATGACTAAAGTAAATTTACTCTGTCGCCAGTTACTTAATACTTGAAAAGAGCCAGAACTTTTATCTTTGGTTAAAAGTCCTGCCACAAAAACTGATGTGTCTATAACAACTTTAAGCACTTTTTGTTAATTTTATTTCTTCGCGTTCTTTTTCATTTCTTCCGCTTCTTTTGCTATTGCCTCCCAAGCAGCATCAAACTCAGCCCAAACTTCCTCCGCCGGACGCGGACCGGCTTTTTTAGCCATAGCAAAAGCTTCTTCCATAATTCTATTTGCCCTAGCTCTTTCTTCTGGTGTTGGTGGAGTTTCGAGAATTTTTTGAACCCTCTCAACTTCTTCTAATTCTGCCACCACACTTTGCAGCAATTCAGTTAGAGATTTTGCCGTTGAAAGGTTCATAATTGCTTCCATTTCAACTTCTCTAATTGCTTCGCTACCGTTGACGTTTTTCTCTGGGGTTTGTGTTGCGGGAGAGCTGCTAAACAGACTTAATTGAATATCCAGATTGCGCGTAATATCTATCCGAACATCGTCGATATTAACAGCTCGAAAAGAGTCCCTGTCCGGGTCAATTAAAGGTTGAAAAGCTAAGTGCAAAACAGCGATCGCCTGTTCTCGACTTACCGAAGGAAAATCATCGAGAAATTCATCCAAACTATCTCCTGCTTCGAGGTAGTCGGTGAGATTTTTAATCGGTACGCGAGTGTCTTTAAATACAGGAGTACCGGACATTATTTCTGAAGATTTAACGATTAACTCATCTTTTATCATTTTAATACCTCCATAGCAATTAACAATTAACAATGGACAAAAAGCGAGGAATAAACAGCTAGTTTGTAAGGTGCGCATTGCGCACCCTACTAGCTATCAAGAATCAAAGTCCCCCAATTCAGCGGGGGATTTAGGGGGATCGCAAGTTAATTTCACCTACCCCAAAACCCTACCAAAAAACTCAATAGTCTCCTTCAAAGCAGCAACAAACAAATCGATATCTTCGCGAGTATTATAAAAATACAAACTCGCCCTCGCCGTCGAAGAAACACCCAAATAACGATGTAAAGGTTGAGTGCAATGATGCCCCGATCGAATCGCCACCGCCGCCTCATCTAACATCGTCGATAAATCGTTAGCGTGCAGGTTTTCCACATTAAAACTTGCCAACGCCGCCCTTCCTTCCCCATTAGCATTTGGTTTGGGACCGTAAATAGTTACCTCGGGAATTTGCCCTAATTTCTCAAACAAATAACCCGTTAATTCTGCCTCCCAATCGTGGATTTTATCCATACCCACGCTGCTTAAATAATCCACCGCCGCACCGAGAGCGATCGCCTCCCCAATAGCAGGAGTTCCTGCCTCGAATTTATGGGGCAATTCCGCACAAGTAAAACTGTCTAAAAACACCTCCCCAATCATCTCGCCGCCCCCTAAAAATGGCGGCATTGATTCCAATAATTCCTGCTTTCCATACAGGAAACCGATGCCAGTTGGGGCGCACATTTTATGCCCCGAAGCTACCAACCAATCGCAACCTATTTGTTGCACGTCTAATGCCAAGTGGGGCGCACTTTGGCAAGCATCTATTAACACTTTCGCTCCGTTTTGATGGGCGATCGCGCAAATTTCCTCCACCGGATTAATACAACCCAAAACGTTAGAAACATGAGACACCGCCACCAACTTAGTCTTCTCAGAAACTAAACCTTTAAACTGTTCCAAATCAAACTCTTGAGTAGCAGTTAACTCCACATATTTTAACTGCGCCCCCGTCTTCTGGCAAACTATCTGCCAGGGAACCAAATTACTGTGATGTTCCATCACCGAAAGAATAATCTCATCCCCAGATTTAAGACTACTTAAACCCCAAGCATAAGCAACTAAATTAATCGCCTCGCTGGCATTGCGAGTAAAAACAATTTCATTACGAGAAGCGGCATTAATAAAAGCAGCAACTTTATCTCGCGATGCCTCGTAAGCGTCCGTTGCTTGGGTGCTTAAAGCGTGAGCTCCGCGATGCACGTTCGAGTTGTATTGTTGATAGTAATCGCACAGAGAATTTATCACCGCCACGGGTTTTTGAGAGGTGGCGGCGCTGTCTAAATAAACTAAAGGTTTATCGTTGAGTTTTTGGTTTAAAATCGGAAAGTCTGTCCGAACTTTATCTGCTAGCGTTCTTTCTTTAAGTAGTGTCATTTTTTTATTGTTTGGGAATTGGGAATTGGGAATTGGGAATTGGGAATTGCCTGTAGGTAGGGCGCGCGCGAACCGGAGCCCGACAAGAGCGTTTTTTTAGGGAACGGGGAAGGAAAAAATCCTATTCCCTATTCCCCATTCCCCATTCCCCATAAAAAATTACATCCGACAAGCGACGCACTGAGAAATCATTTTCCTTAGAGAATTTATCGGCAATTTCTCAATAATTTCTCCTGCAAAAGCATCGATTAACAAATCGCGACAAGTCGCCTTATCCAAACCGCGACTCTGGAGATAAAAAAGGCGATCGCCATCCAATTCGCTAACCGTTGCCCCGTGGGCGCACTTGACATTATCGGCGATAATCTCCAACTGCGGTTTCGTATCCACCCGAGCATTTTTAGAAAGTAACAAATTCCGGTTTAACTGACTCGCATTTGTCAATTGTGCCTCTCGGGCAACAAAAATTTTACCGTTAAAAACCGCCCGAGCTTTATCATCAACAATGCACTTATGCACTTGATTGCTGCTGCCGTGGGGATGATTTAAAACTATCGAACTGTGAGTATCCGCCAACTGTTGGTTATTAACTACCGTCAAACCTTGCAAATTGGTTTCGGTACCCTCTCCAGTTTGGTAAACCTCCAAATTGTGCCGCGACAATTTCGCCCCCAAACTCACGGCATTGCAAGCATAGCGACTGTTTCGCGCCTGCCCCACCGCAGTTTTGCCGATGTGATAGGCCGCGCCACCATCTCGCTGCACTCGCGTATGTTTAACCTCGGCATTTTCCTCCACCCAAACTTCCATCACCGTATTAGTTAAATAAGGAAGAAAAGGTGGAAGATCCGGGCAACCAATCTCGGCAGTAACGCAATGTTCGACAATTTGAACCGCGCTACCCGCTTCCGCCACTACCAAACAGCGGCGCTGAGTCAAAATCGGCCCTTCCGTGGGGGAAGCTATAAATAATAGATGGATCGATTCCTCGACGATTTTATGCTTCGGCACCCAAACGACAGCAGCATCGGTAAGACCGGCAGTATTCAGGGAGGTAAATACTTCTCTGCCTCCCTGCTGTTTGCCCAGATAGTTACCCACGCGAGCGCTCAATTCATCTGGCAGTTGTCCCAAATTCCCCACAAAAACTCCCTCTGGCAAACCTGCCACCGAAGAATGGTTTGGGGCAAACACGCCGTTAACGAATACCAAGCGAGTGTTTTTTGCTTCCGGCAAGACAAAAGAATCGATATCCAAAGCGTCCAAATTCACCGGTTGGGGCCCTTGGAAGTTCACCTCGAACAGGGGCGAGATGTCTGTAAAGCGCCATTCTTCGTCCCTTTTCGTCGGTATCGCCAACTCCCGAACCCACGCACCGGCGCGATCGCGAACCTGTTGCAACCAAGCGGCCATTCGCCCATCCAAGGGATACTGCGGGGGAACGCTGGGCGACACCCCCTTACACGCCTCCCCGAGCAACTTATCCAAATAAGAAATCTCCGGTTTTGCAGAAACTTGTACCATTACTTATACCCCCACCGCTGCTGCTTCAATAACATCATCGTAACCTTGTTCTTCTAACTCTAAAGCGAGTTCTTTCGTACCAGTCTTAATAATTCGTCCGCCTTCCATAACGTGAACGAAATCGGGCACGATATAATTTAAAAGTCGCTGATAGTGAGTAATTACCAGCATCGAATTTTCCGCACTTGCCAATTGATTTACTCCATTGGCGACTATTTTCAAAGCGTCGATATCCAACCCCGAATCTGTCTCGTCTAAAATTGCCAGTTTCGGTTCTAAAAGCGCCATTTGCAAAATTTCATTCCGCTTTTTCTCGCCCCCAGAAAAACCCTCGTTAACGCTGCGGTTGAGAAACTCGGCTCTCATTTTGACTATTTCTAATTTTTCCTGCACTAAATCCTCAAAATCAAAAACATCTAATTCCTCCAATCCTTGATGTTTGCGGCGGGCGTTATAAGCAACTCGCAGGAAATCTAAATTGCTCACTCCCGGAATTTCTACGGGATATTGGAAAGCGAGAAATATGCCCGCCAAAGACCTTTCTTCTGGTTCCTTATCCAGGAGATTTTCTCCTAAAAAGATTACTTCTCCTCCAGTTACTTCGTAAGCTGGATGACCGGATAATACTTTGGAAAAAGTGCTTTTTCCCGAACCGTTCGGCCCCATAATCGCATGGATTTCTCCTGCCTTAATTTCTAAGTTCAATCCTTTGAGGATTTCGGTGCCATCTACGTTGGCTTTTAAGTTTCTTACTGAGAGGATGACCGGACTATTTTCTACCATCATTTTTGCTATTTTAATTCGTTGTTTTTCAAAGTTCGTAGTAATCGCTTTAGCGATTCAAATTTGCCGGAACGACATATTCTTGATTAGCTCTTACCCAGCAACTTTTGTCGTCTGGAACTTCGACTTGCAACCAGGGTTTATCTCCTAAATCGCCGACAATTTCTACTACTCCTCGTTCCCTTTCTACTGCTTTCAGAATAGTTCCTTCGGAGAAGGTAACTTCCACTTTTCCCTCATTAGTAAAAGTTGGGATTTTGTCGCGACAATTTAAGCCTTGAGAATCCGAATCTACTACTTGCCAAATGGATTGATATTCTTGGCGCAAGGGATAATCTCCACTAGCATTAGGCCAATTTCCCTCATAATAATCGGGAGCTTGTTGAGCCATCGCGGGCCAGCTAAAAAAGGCTATCGCTACTCCAACAATTACAATTCCTATTAGTTGTTTGAGACGGAAAATCATGTTTTTTTTCTTTTTAGAAAGTGCGCGAAGCCCGCCCTATTGAGACCCTCGTAGTAATCCCTAAAGCGATGTTATCTTGTTGATTGAGAAATTACCAATTGGTGTTGGCTGGAGGTTCGCGGAGCCCGACCTACAAAAAACAACTGACAATTAACAACTAACAACTAACAACTAACAACTAACTTTTAATTACCCAACCGTTCCTTCTAATTTTAAGCTCAACAATTTGTCAGCTTCCACCGCAAATTCCATCGGCAATTCGTTAAAGACATCTTTACAGAAACCGCTGATAATCATCGAAACTGCATCTTCGGCAGAAATGCCTCGTTGAGCGAAGTAGAAAAGTTGCTCTTCTCCTATTTTTGAAGTAGAAGCTTCGTGTTCCACTCGGGCAGTATTATTTTCTACTTGGATATAAGGGACAGTATTAGCCCTGGCGCTATCTCCAATTAACATCGAATCGCATTGAGAATAATTCCGTCCGCCTTCCGCTTTGGGACTCATTTTAACTAACCCGCGATAGCTATTAGAAGACTTACCCGCAGATATTCCTTTAGAAATAATCGTACTCCGGGTATTTTTCCCGATGTGTATCATTTTCGTGCCGGTATCTGCCTGTTGTTTGTTATTAGTTAAAGCGACGGAATAAAACTCGCCGACAGAATTATCTCCGATTAAAACGCAACTGGGATATTTCCAAGTAATTGCCGAACCGGTTTCTACTTGAGTCCAGGAAATTTTCGAGTTTATGCCTTTACACAAACCCCGTTTGGTGACAAAATTATAAATACCGCCTTTGCCGTTTTCGTCGCCGGCAAACCAGTTTTGAACCGTGGAATATTTGATTTCGGCATTATCGAGGGCAACTAATTCTACCACTGCGGCGTGGAGTTGGTTCGTGTCGAACATGGGCGCGGTACAACCTTCGAGGTATGTTACCGAACTCCCCTCTTCGGCTACGATTAAGGTACGCTCGAACTGACCCGACTCGCCGTTATTAATTCGGAAGTAGGTAGATAGGTCCATCGGGCATTTGACACCTTTGGGGATATATACGAACGAACCGTCGCTGAATACTGCCGAGTTGAGGGCGGCGAAGAAGTTATCTCCCACTGGCACCACGCTGCCGAGATATTTTTCGACTAATTCTGGATGTTCTTCCACTGCTTCGGATATAGAACAAAAGATAACGCCTTCTGCCGCTAGTTTTTCTTTGAAGGTAGTGGCGATGGAGACGCTATCGAATACGGCGTCAACTGCTACGTTTGCCAGACGTTTTTGTTCCGATAAAGGTATCCCCAGTTTCTCGAAGGTGTCTAGAAGAGTCTGGTCTACTTCGTCGAGACTGCCTTTCTTTTTGTTTACTTTGGGTGCCGAGTAATAGATGATATTTTGATAGTCAATTTTGGGATAATCTACATCGGCCCAGTTTGGCTCTTTCATTGTCAGCCACTTCCGATAGGCTTTTAGTCGAAAGTTTAGCATAAATTCTGGCTCGTTTTTTTTTGCAGATATCACTCGCACTACGTCTTCGCTGAGACCGCGAGGTATTGTATCTGATTCAATATCGGTTACGAAACCGTATTTGTATGGTTGGTTTACTAGGGTTTTAACTGTAGCACTCATAGTTGATAGCGTTCTCTCGTGTTCTCAATTTGGTTTGTAGCGATCGCTTTAACGATTTCCATCTTGAAATCGCGCTCCGCGATCGCTACCAACCTGGACCTGACTAAAAAAACAAACTTGTTGTTTTACTCCTTTATAGGTTACATTAACAACAGAGAAATTGTCAAAGTCTGAAATTAAAATTTAAAAAAAAATGGTCACGTCTCAACAACATTCGACGAAACAGGACATCTTGCAACGGTTACTGAGGCAAGGTGAAGCGACGGCCTTAGAGTTGGCCGAGTCTCTGGAAATAAGTCCCCAAGCTATTCGCCGCCATCTCAAAGACTTAGAAGGAGAGGGTTTAATCGAATATCAGTCGGCCCAGATTGGCATGGGACGTCCCCAGCATATTTATAAGCTGACAGATCGGGGACGCGATCGCTTTCCCCACCGTTACGATGAGTTTGCAATTTCTGTCCTGGATACCTTGGCAGAAACTGTTGGCCCCGACGGAGTTAAGGCCGTCCTTCACAAACAATGGCAGCGAAAGGCCCTACAATATGCCGAGTTCTTAGGCAATGGCCCCCTTGCCGATCGCTTGACCAATTTGGTGAAACTTCGCCAAGCAGAAGGTTATATGGCCGAGTGGTATCCCGTGACCTCCGATCTTGCCGATGGGGAAAGGGATGGGGGCGATCGCTACATTTTCATGGAGCATAACTGCGCTATCTCTAACGTGGCCGAGTCTTTCCCAAGCGTCTGCGGCCACGAATTGGATATGTTTGCCGCCGTCCTTTCCGATTGTACGGTGGAGCGTACCCATTGGATCGTCAATGGCGAGCATCGCTGCGGCTATTTGATTGCTCTAGGCCAATAGAAATTGTAGTAGGTTGGGTGGAGTGAAACGGAACCCAACATCAACAATTCCCTAATTGTTAATTGTTAATTGTTAATTGCTTAAAATGCAGCCATCTATAGAATTTTTAACGCCGGAAGAATCGGCCCGGGTTGATGCTGCCTTATTAACCTCCAAAGAAAAGTTTTCGACGCGATTGGCCATTTATGCTCTCCGGTGTCTCAAACAGATCGCCCAAGAGAAGGGCAAGTCCGTGGAGGATATCCGAGCTGCAGAGGCGATCGCTTGGATCGAAAAGGACGAACAGATTAAAGAACAGTTGGACCTAGATAACAGTTTTAAGGACTTTTTTACTCGCTTGGTCATGGCCTCTCAAAAACCCCTAAAGCAGATATCTTCGGCAGCGGATGTCCCTCTTGAAGATTTGACCCTGGAACAGGTGGTCCAGTGGTTCGAGAAACAGGCAAAAATTAAGCTCGAAGGGGGTTGACATTTGGGGTTGGCCTTGGTAATCTACACCAGGACAGTTAAACGCCTAATTTATTAGGGCATGCTCGTAGGAAAAGGCCCAAAAAAGTCCCACTAATCCGAGCTAAAAAATTTCTCAAAAAAATTTTGGAAAAGGGGTTGACATTTAAAAAAAATCTGTCTATATTAATAAAAGAACGGAAAAACAAAAGCGGCTAGTCCAAAAGACAAGACCAGCGCTTTCCGTTAAATAAAAAATTTAATACAAGTTTTCCTGGTGTCTATGACGTAGTGGAACCACTCCGAACCCATCCCGAACTCGGTTGTTAAACGCTACAGTGGCGAAGATAGTTGGCGGGTCGCCGCCTGTGAAAATAGCTCGATGCCAGGGCAATAATAAACAAGGGCTTTCTTAACGATACATTAAGAAAGCCCTTGTTTTTTGGCAATTAATAGTTTTTTGGCAATGAATAATTGGGTTGTCAGGGTCCAGAAACCCGGTTTTTTCAAAAAACCGGGTTTCTTAATCCCCAATCTTTTCGATAAGTTAAAATTGTAGGTTGGGTGGAGTAAAACGGAACCCAACAAAACGATATTTTTTTATTAGCAATTAATTAATTAACAATTTGGTAGAAGTTTTGTTAAATACAAATAACCTCCCAAACTTCCAGCAATGGAAACAAGCAAACGGCAACGATTTTTCTCTCTGGGATTATCTTTTTGGAGTGGGAAACGTGGAGATTGCTTTAGCTTCTTCTAAGTTGTTCTGGCCGGATTTTATCGAATACGATCGCGGTATTTTTTTAGCTGAAACTTTTAATCCCCAAACCTGGGAAGAGTGGAAAGCTAAGTTGGAAAACGATACTAATGCCGTAGAGCGAATTATGAATCATGTTCACCTTGAGGATATTTTGCCGGAAGCAGAAAAAGTAGAAATTGAAAATCTTTTTTACCTCGGACAAGTATTATCTCAAATGTGGGAAAGTCGCCTCAAATTACTCTATCCAACTCGCGATTTTAAAATAGAATGCGATCGCGATGATTCGACAGTTGTCGTGACGTTTTATCAAAAAGTCAAATAATAGTAAAATAGTTTTAAGTATCTCAGGAGAAAATCATGTCAAAAATCATTAATGCAGTTTACGAAAATGGCGTGTTGCGTCCCACCGAACCGGTTTCTTTATCAGAAGGCGAAAAAGTTCGCCTGGAAGTAATCCCAGAAACTCCGG
>CAZSTZ010000090.1:11832-24387 GCA_964609515.1 uncultured bacterium
TGGAAGAACCACAAACGGAGTGGGAGAAAGCATTACAATTGGCGAGCGATCGCGGATTAATAAAACTGCGTCCTAAAAATAATAAAATGGATCGCGAAGAGTTCCTACAGCGGGATAAAGCTTGGCGAGAAAAAGTCAAAAATATGAAACCACTGCCAGGCAAACCTCTTTCAGAAGAAATTATAGAAGCTCGCGGGCCTTGGTAAGTTATAATTGTATTTAAAAATCTAGCGTTTCTTAACACTTTTTAATCAGGAGAAAACCATGTCAGAAATCATTAATGCAGTTTACGAAAATGGCGTTTTACGTCCCACCGAACCGGTTTCTTTATCAGAAGGGGAAAAAGTTCGCCTGGAAGTAATCCCAGAAACTCCGGTGGAAGAACCACAAACGGAGTGGGAGAAAGCATTACAATTGGCGAGCGATCGCGGCTTAATCAAATTGCGCCCTAGAAATAATAAAATGGATCGCGAAGAATTACTGCGACGAGAAAAATTGTTGCAGGAAAGGGTAAAAAAAATGGGCCCTCTCCCAGGCAAACCTCTTTCACAAGAAATTATAGAAGGCAGAGGGCCTTGGTAAACTAAAATTTTAGACTTTTTACAAAGCAAATCTGAAAGCAAATTAATAAAGACAATTATTGAGGGCAATTTTCTGTGGTAAATGCTTATTTTCTCGATAGTAGTGCTTTGGTTAAAAGGTATGTCGAAGAAATAGGATCGAGTTGGATTCTATCGATTACAAATTCAAGTTCTAGTAACCACTTGTATGTTGTAGAAATTACTTTGGTGGAGGCTTTAAGTGCCATCGGGCGTCGCCAAAGAGAGGGAAACTTATCTGGCGAGCAGGTTAATGTTATTTTGGAAGATATTCGTTTTGACTTTCAAAATGTGTTCCAAATAATAGAAATAGACCAAAATTTAATCGACGTGGCGGGAGAATTGGTACTTCAATATCCCTTGAGGGCTTACGACGCGATACAATTAGCTTCTGCTTTACAAGTTAGAGCGTTATTAACATCCTTCCCAGAAATTCAACTAACATTTGTCTCCGCAGACGATCGCCTCCTCAATATCGCTCAAACCGAAACTTTGCTAACAGAAAATCCTAACAACTATCCCGATACCGATTAACTAAAAAAATGACAGCAGTCCTCCCACCAAACATCCTATTAGACGAATTATTAAAAAACTGGTTATTAGAAGATATCGGCAGGGGCGATCGCTCCACAGCCGGTTTATTTTCCACACAAATAGTTCCGGGAAATGCCCGCTGGATAGTCAAAGAACAAGGAGTTATGGCAGGCTTGCCAATAGCAGCAAGAGTCTTTCATTTATTAAACGAAAAAGTTAATTTTACTGCCACTACTGCCGAGGGAAAATTCTGCGAACCAGGAACCATAATTGCTGAAATAAACGGACCCTTAGATGCCTTATTAACGGGAGAAAGAGTAGCTTTAAATTTAGCAATGCGTTTGAGCGGCATTGCCACCATGACCCACAAATATGCAGACAAAATCGCAGATTTACCGACCCAACTGGTGGATACTCGCAAGACAACTCCGGGATTGAGAATTTTAGAAAAATATGCAACTGCAGTCGGTGGAGCAATCAATCATCGGATGGGTTTGGACGATGCCGTAATGATAAAAGATAATCATATTGCAGCGGCGGGGGGAATTGGAGAAGCGATCGCTAAAATTAGACAGACAATTCCCTATCCTTTAACCATAGAAATAGAAACAGAAAACCTAGAGCAAGTAAAAGAGGCGATCGCCCACCAAGCAGATATTATCATGCTAGATAATATGCCCATCGAAACCATGAAAAAAGCCGTCGAACTAATTCGACAGCCAGACAAAAAAATCAAAATTGAAGCCTCTGGAAATATAACCTTAGAAACAATTCGGGGAATAGCAGAAACAGGAGTAGATTACATTTCTACCAGCGCCCCAATCACCCGTTCCCCCTGGTTAGATTTGAGCATGAAAATAGAGAATGGGGAATAGGGAATGGGGAATAGGGAATGGGGAAGGCCGCAATTACCCATTACCCATTACCTAGAAATAAAATGGACCCAGAAATCGCCATCTGGCATACAAACGCGGCGGATTAAGCGATAAGAATAGTGGAGGTAGGCCCCGCTGAGGTCGGTACGATAACCGGTAGAAAACCATTCTCCATAGGGATCGTGAACGAAGAAACCGGCATCGTCAAAACCGACGGCCACCACAATATGACCGAAATAGGTAAAATAGCCGTGCAGAACTGCGGGATTGCCACTTACCAACCAATCCTGGACTTCTTCAATTTTGGCATTCTCTTTAAAGACGTCCCGACGCCCGTAATCTCTGACAATGCGAGCTAGATCGTAGGGACTGTGGCGGCTGTAACCCCGACTCAAAGCATATTCGTAAAGTTCGTCTTCCAATTGTCCGTATTTAGCAGTAATGCCCAAATATTCCAAACACATAGCAATGGAAGTGACATTACAACTGCCTGTCGGATTGTACCAGTTATCTAATTGGGACTTGTAAGGAACGTCCAGTCGGACAGTTCTGGGTCGGGGTGGGGGATGAATTCTTTGGTTATTTTCGTAAATTTCAATATGGTTCTCGTAAGCGTACCAAACAGCAGAACCGTTGAAATATTGGCTGCGTAAAGCAACTCTGAAGTGATTTCTAACCTTGATATAAGCTAGAATCTCGAACTCTTGACCTTCTTCTATAAGCTGTTTTTCTGAGTCGTTGAGTTCTGAAGATTGAATTGGTTTGGATTTAAAGACAGTGCTTTTAATGGTTTTGATTATTGGGGGAGATGCTGAAACATCTGTCGGCTGAACTTCCAGAAGTTTGAGAGCTGTGATTTCCCCCACATACCCTGGTTCTTGAGAATTGGTTTCGGTTTGAAACCTATGGAGGGCGGCCGTGGATAGGGGGCCAAAGATTCCATCTACGGGTGGCCCTAACATCCCCAGTTCGATCAGAATAGTTTGGATTTCCCGAGTTAGTTCTTCGTCATCGGCCAAAGCCCTAACGTCGTATTTAAGATCGGTCCCGATAAAGTCTTTTAGTCTCATTTTTAGCTGCTTTTATCAGTTATGTCCCACGGCAAAAGGTGGCAATCTCCATAATCTTATATTTTTTGGTTGACACTCTGCGGTCGCGCATACGCGCAGATTCTCCAGGCTATACCTGGAAGGGTCGCATCAATTGGCATTTCTGCCACCGGCCCTCTACCCTGTTGCTTTCGCTTCAGGCTACTTGTTTTTTTGCTTTCTGGATACTACCACTTAGCTTCTATACGCTCAACGCCCTGCGATTACTTGCCCTCCGGGGAGTTTGAACAATCTTTTTACGGTCCGAGAAGGGCGGGCATCTCTCATGAACTAGGGTCGTGTCCATGCGCTGGCATTACCCTTACTCACTTTTTAATTATACCAAGTCATGGCGACTAAAGTCGCCGGGTCGTTTTTCCTCCCCGCTTTAAAAAGGCGGGGCCACCAAACTCCCGAACTTTTTCCGTGTTTTATGTTGGCTTGCATCTCAATTTTGTAAAATCATTCCTTCATACTCATACTCAGAACGAGTATTTTGGGGAATGGAGAATTATACTCAGCACGGGCGAAAAATGCGCTTTTTCCCAGAGGCCTCTTTTAAAAGCGCAATTCCTTGCCGCTTTGAGTATAGTACCGATCCGGAGTAGGTCGGGCTCCGCGAACCGGAGCCCGACACCGGTATCTTATTAAATTGCTAGTCCATTAACCATTACCGGGTATCTCAGAAACCGGGAATTTCTGTAAAAACCGGGTTTCTCGATCGCCTTTCTAGGGCTTGATAACAACGATACCGTAAGCATCGGTAGACAAATATTTGCTGGCAGCTTTTCTAAGGTCAATAGCACTTAAAGATTGAATCGAGGTAGGATAATCAAAAGCAGCTTGTAAACTGCCTACAATAGAATGATAATATCCATATAAATTAGCGCGAGCGCTGGGGGTTTCGTTAGCAAACACAAATCGATTCGCCACCAAGCGCCGAATGCGACTAATCTCTGCAGGAGCGATCGCCTCTTTAAGAATCTGCCGAAGATGATGGGCGATCGCCTCCTCCACCTCAGCGACATTCTCCTGGGGCAGGCGAGCGGAAACAGAAAACAAACCCTGAGATTTATAACTCGTATTGCTAGCAGAAATCGAAGTCACCAATCCCCGATTTTCCCGCAAATCTCGAAACAAGCGAGAAGTTTGCCCTTGCCCCAAAATTGTCGCCAACACGTCCAAAGCATAAGTCTTGGAAAGCTCCCTCAATCCCGGTACCCGCCAAAACATCATTAACCTCGCCTGCTGGAGAGCAGGATCGACAAACTCCCCACGGACTATTCCTGTAAAAGGCAGTTCGGGTTCTAAATCTGCTCCAAAAGCTTGCAGTTTCGATGTTTGCCGACCTGGCAGTTCTAAATTTCCTCTAGCTTCCTTAAAGGCATCGGTGACAGTATCTATTAACTCCTCCACCGGGAGATTACCCGTAGCGACTGCAGTTATCGAAGGCGGTTGATACCAGAAGGCGTGGAAATCTCGCATTTGTTGGGGAGCGAGTTGAGAAATTACCGAAGCGGGACCGAGAACCGATCGCCTATAGGGTAACTTTTCAAAAGCAATTTCCATTGCCCGTCGATAGTTGCGACGATTGGGGTTATCTTCAGAGCGCCGAATTTCTTCTAATACTACCAATCGTTCCCGTTCAAAAGCGGCATCCGGGATGCTGGCATTGAGTACCACTTCTAAAAGCAGGGGGGCTAATTTCCGAAAATCCTTGGGGGCGCTGGTGATGTAATAGTTGGTATATTCCTGACTGGTAGCGGCATTGGTTAGGGCACCGCTTTGTTCTACAGCTCGCTCAAATTCTCCACTAGGAATTTTGGGAGTGCCTTTAAAGATGGTGTGTTCGAGAAAGTGGGCCATGCCGTTGATAGAGTCGGGTTCTCTGGCAGAGCCGGTATCGAGCCAAAGGCTCAGGTTGACTGCTTCTACGGGCAGCTGTTCGGCAATAACGGTCAGGCCGTTGGCTAGTTTACGAACGGTGGGAGCGTTTAAGGGTTTGCTAGCTGGAGGTTTGATTAAAGTCGAGGTCATTCCTGGTTTATCTGTGTTTTTAGTCTGCCCTTACCATAATGACATTGTTTCAAAATTTTACAAGTTTGGGATTTTCTCTTGACAGAGAGAGTTTTTTGTGGTAATCAGTCGAAGCTTCTCTCCCCCCTCTCCCTTGTCTCCCTTGTCCCCCTTGTCTCCCCCCTCTCCCTTGTCCCCCTTGTCTCCCTTGTCTCCCCCCTCTCCCTTGTCCCCCTTGTCTCTCTATTCGTAGTGGCGATCGCCAAAACTCCCGCTACCTTAATTCCTGCTTTGTTCAAAGTAGCGATCGCCGCATTAACCGTCGAACCGGTGGTATAAATATCGTCAATCAATAACACCGATCGTCTAACTCGACGGCGGCGAAAACCTTTCCCCACCACAAAAGCATCCTTAACAGTTGTCTCTCTTTTCTCCTTGGAGAGACCGTATAAAGCCTCCGTTTGTTTGATTCGTTCTAAACCTTCTCGCAGGAAAGGCAAACCGGCCAACTCGCAAAAACTCCTCCCCAGCAGTTCCGCTTGATTGAAACCTCGTTCTTTTAACTTCTTCCGATGCATGGGAATGGGAACGACGATCGCCTTATCGACTGCCGATAGGGGAGAATTTAACCAACCGTCTGCCAACCAGTGTCCGAGAGGTCTTGCTAACTGAGGGTTATCGTTATATTTCATTGCAGCGATCGCTCGTTTGAGACTTCCCTTATATTCCCCCCAGACAAAAACCGGCACTTTCCCAGGAAATTGATGTCCTCCCCCGGGAAACTGACAGCGAAACAATTGTCTTTCGCAATACAAACATAACTCGCTCTTAGTAGGGCGATCGCAAATCGGGCACTTAGACTTCAGAAATAAACTTAAAAAAGGTTTAAGTATTTTTCTCCAAATCCATTTTCTCATAGTCCCAACCCAGACATCGATTTAAGATTCGGCAAATATGATATCATATTTAGCAACCCATTGCTGTCAAAGCTGCCATGCCTTATTTTAATTCGTGAATAACATCTACTGGCTAGATAAAATTAAACCCTCAGATAAACAGGCAGGATGCCTGTTTGACGATGATGCGGGAGATGAAGCATTTTATCAAGGTTATCTGATGCAGGAGGGTTATCCTGTAATCCCTGGTTTTGTCATCCCGCCCGAGTTTTTTTGGCAATTCATCAGAAAAATTGAGTGGTCAGATCCGCTATTTGCCGAGCTTCCTAATTCTTCTTTACATATTAATGTTGCTGATTGGAAACAACTACAAGCCATTGCCCAAGGTATTCGCTTCTATATTACCACCGCCCCCCTGCCACCCGAATTACTTTCTCAGCTAGAATCTGCTATAGACCATTTAAAGGCCGAATTGTTAATTTTTCGTCCTTCTTTAAATTCTTCTGCCCCAGACATTTCCGGCATAGTCGAAACTCGGGTTTGCTCCTCAGAAATAGATGAGTTTATCTCCACAATAAAACTAATGTGGGCTGAATTTTTCTCGGCAAAAAGCTTATTTTACTGGCAGCAAAAACAGATTTTTACAGAACAACTGAAGCCGACGATATTAGTGCAGTCAGTTCCCAGAGCGATCGCTTCTGGAAATTTAAAAACTGGGAGGAAAATCTGGAAGATTGAAGCTACTTTTGGTTTAGAATTTTCTATTATTAGGGGGGAAGTTTTTCCAGACTATTATCAAATAAATCCCGAAACCCAAACCATCATCGATAAAATCTTAGGCAGCAAAACTATAGCTTATAATCTGGATGGTCCAACAGAAGCAGAAACTACTCGCGCTCAATTCCCACTCCCCGAGTCTCTAGCTGCCCTACCAGTTTATTTGCTCTCGGAAGAAAAACAAAATCAATTTTCTCTGTCAGAAAAGGAGACAAAAAAACTAATTAAACTCAGTAAAACATTAACCACGATTTTAGGCAATAATTTTTATTTAGAATGGACTCTAGCCAAATTACCAGAAAACCAAGAACCGCAATTCTATTTTACTCTGGCAAGACCGTTAAATAAGACTGAAGATATTCGGGAACTAGAAGCAGAAAATCTCCCATTAGAAAAGACAAAAAACTCTGAGGATAATTCCGGTATTATTAAAGGATTGGCAGCGGCAACGGGAAGAGTCAAAGCTATTGCGAAAGTTTTGAGAAATCCTCCTCAAAATAACGAAGATTTCCCCGAAGGAAAAATTTTAGTAGTACCCAGCGTTATCCCCGCTTATTTCCCCTTAGTTACAAAAGCTGCCGGTATTATTTCTGAAAGGGGGGGCATGACAAGTCATGGGGCAATTTTAGCAAGGGAACTCGGCATTCCTGCGGTAGTCGGAGCTAACAATGCTACTCGGATTATCGAGGATGGGGAGGCAGTTTTCATCGATGGAGATGCAGGTGAAATTTATTTAATTGAAAGAGAAATAATGATAAATCAAGAACCAAGTCAAGCGGAAGAAAAAACCTTAATTACTGATTTTTCATTTCCTCTTGCCACCCAACTTTTAGTCAATATCAGCCAATTAAATTCTCTCGAAATTGTCAAAAAATATCCCGTGGATGGGGTGGGATTATTGCGTTCTGAATTAATGGCGATTGAATTGTTAGGCAACCAACATCCTCTGATGTGGGTGCAACAAAATCGCGAGTCGGAATTTGTCGAATTAATGAGCGATCGCTTAACTCAATTTGCCGCCGCTTTTTCACCGCGCCCCGTATTTTATCGTTCCCTAGATTTGCTGCCATTTAATCCTTTAAAAGAGGGTTCATCGTTAACAAATTATGAAGAAGATTCCCATCCGATTTTAGGATTGCACGGCACTTTTAGTTATATGTTAGATTCCAGTTTATTCGATTTAGAAATAAAAGTTTTAGAACGAGTTTATCAATCTGGTTTTAATAACGTCCATCTAATTTTACCCTTCGTGCGAACCCTGGAAGAATTTGTCTTTTGTCGGCGGCGAGTTGAAGAGATGTGGAAAGAAAAACCCGCTAATTTTGAAATTTGGATAATGGCGGAGGTGCCTTCAGTTTTATTTTTACTACCAGAATATGTAAAAGCAGGAGTTGGGGGAATTTCTATCGGCACTAACGATTTAACTCAATTGTTGTTAGGCGCTAACCGCGAACAACCGGAAATGGCAACCGCTCTTCCACCTTATCATCCTGCCGTAATGAGGGCGATTAAACAGTTAATTTCTCTGGCAAATACCGCCGGAATTCCTTGTTCTATTTGCGGGGATGCTCCTGCTTTATATCCCCAAATAATTGATGATTTGGTGCCCTGGGGGATTACTTCGATTTCTGTTAATCCCAATGCAGTAGAAGCAACTTATCGAGCGATCGCTCGCGCCGAACATCGCTTGCTTTTGGAAGTTGCAAGAGAATCTGCCAAAAAACCAGGTTTTTTGGAAAAACCGTAGAAATCAAAAAACCATAGAAACCCGGTTTTTTGAAAAAACCATAGAAACCCGGTTTTTTGAAAAAACCGGGTTTCTGAAATATGAAAATTTTCCGGAAACATTTTTAAAGGTTAGATAAAAGAGCCAGATTCGGAAATAGCTAATTAACAAAAGCGCGATTACCTATTTCCCATTAGCCATTACCTATTTAAAAATAACCATGAAACGGAAAATTATCGCAGCGACAACCCTCCTAACAGCTATTAACCTATTTGCCGCTTATCCGGTTTTTTCTCAACCAGCATTTAGGGGCGAATTGGAAATAACAGACGGCGATGCCCAAACCTCCGTTAATCCCAATTTACCAATTAAGATTAAACTCTTAAACCAAACGGAAAAACTCGTAGAATACGCTCGCTCTATCTCTTATCCTCAACCTTTACCACCGGGAGCTACGGCAGAGCTTTTGGTCAAAAGCAGGGGTGACGAAGATTATCTCGCCAGCATCCTTATTAATACTCCCAATTTCACTAATCCCTTGATTTACGATTTTGAGGTAGTCGGTAATATCGTCACGGTAACAATTAAACCCACCACTGCCTCTAATCCCAATCAACAAAAAAGCATTTATATCGATAGAGACGGACATATTTATGCTTTTTAGGGAATGGGATCCCCCTCCCGTCCCCCTTAAAAAGGGGGAGGCCAGAGGAATAAATTTTAGTTTTTCTGGGGAATAGGGAATAGGGAATGGGGAATAGGGAATTACCCATTACCCATTACCCATTACCCATTCCCCATTTTCAATTAACCAGTATTGCGCATACCGGCGGCGATACCGTTAATAGTTAACAAGGCACCGCGCAATAATTCGCCCTTGCTGTAGCGAGAATGAATCACGCCAGGAGTGCCGGTGCCGTGTTGGCGCAGACGTTTTAGCAAGGAAACTTGCAACAGACTCAGAGGAACGATAGTTTGATTGCGCAACTGGACCGATCGCTGTAAATCCGGATCTCCATCCAAAAGTCGCGGGTGGCGAGTGATTTGCTGAACCAAGTCGCGAGTTAGATAGTATTCGGTAGAAATCTGCTCGAACAACTTCTCAAAGCGGGGCAAGTCTTCTGGGTTGGAGAGTTCGCGAACGTAATGACGAGCTATCTGCAAATCCACCTTAGCCAGAGTCATTTCTACCTTGGAAATAACCGTAGAAAAGAACGGCCACTTGATGTAGAAATATTGCAGCAATTTCAAGTGTTCTTCTGGTTCTTGCTCCAAAAATTCTTTCAAAGCAGTACCCACGCCATACCAAGCAGGCAAAAGGAAGCGGCTTTGAGTCCAGCTAAAGACCCAAGGAATAGCCCGCAGACCGGAAATTTCTTTTTTCTTATCGTTCTTGCGACGGGCCGGACGGGAGCTAATTTGTAGCTGGCTGATTTCTTGGATTGGAGTGACTTGGTGGAAGAATTCTACTAAATCTGGCTGTTCGTAGATGAGGGCGCGGTAACATTCTCGCGATCGCACCGCCAACCCTTCCATAATTTCGTTCCAGACCTCAATCTCGTCGAAACCTATCTGGAGCAGGCTTGCTTGGATGACTGCGGTGCTGACTTTTTCCAGATTGTAAAGAGCCAACTGGGGCAAGGAATATTTAGAAGCCAGAACCTCTCCTTGTTCGGTAATTTTAATTCGCCCGTCGATGCTCTTACCCGGTTGAGCCAGAATTGCCTTATAAGCGGGACCGCCACCGCGTCCCACCGAGCCCCCGCGCCCGTGGAAGATGCGCAGAGAAACGCCATATTTTTCCGCTACGTCGTAGATCGCTTTTTGGGCTTTATGAATTTCCCAATTACTGCTGAGGAAGCCAGAATCCTTGTTACTGTCGGAATAGCCCAACATTACCTCTTGGACGTCGGGGGTTAAGGCTTCCAACTTAGCGGCATTAACGATCTGTTCTGCTTTAGGGGTATGCCCTTCTAATTTATCGTATCCTCCAGCGAGCATGGCCCGATACAGGGGAAGGTCGAAGAGATTTTTCATCACCCTTGGGGCGTTCCTCAAGTCTTCGACTGTTTCAAACAGGGGCACTACCTGAACGCTGCTAATACCTGTGGCCGGGTCGTATAGTCCCGCTTCTTGACCTAGCAGCAGCACTTCTAGCAAGTCGCTGACATCGCGACTCATGCTGATGATGTAGGTTTGACAGATTTCAGCACCGAACTCTTGCTGCAACCGACGCAGGATGCGGAAAGTGTTGATAATTTCGGTAGTTTTTTCGCTGAAAGGCAGTTCCGCAGGAATTAGGGGGCGGCGGGTTGGTAGTTCGGCCGTTAGCCATTCCACTCGTTCTGCCTCCGACATTTCCCGATAAGGTTTGGACAGAACTTGGAGGTATTGAGTAATTTCGTCGATGGCCGCCTCGTGAACCGAAGATTCTTGGCGAAAGTCCAGTCGCGCTAAGGTGAAGCCAAATATTTCTACTTGGCAAATTATTTGTTCTAGATCCCGACAGCTTAACCCCGTTTCCGAGAGGTTCCGTTGAATTAGCTGTAATTCTGCCAAAAACTCTGCCCCAAAACGGTATATACCGATCGCTTCTCCGCCCTTGGTTTCTAGTTTGGCTTGTAGCTCTTCTCCTTGGTAGAGCCTCCAGTTGCGAGCGCGGGTATTTTCCAGACGCTTTTTAATATAAGATAGCTTTAAACGATACGGTTCTTGACGATAGCGAATCGCCAATTTATCGTATATTCCCGGCATTTGTAGGCGATCGCGATCCAGAGACTCCAACAGTTCTGGCAAGACATCGCTCCAGTGCAACGACAAGCTCAACAAATCGCTCAACCGTTCTACTGCTTCTATGTATTTGCCCAATACTATATGCCTTTGATAGCTTGCAGTTTGCCAGGTAACTTGAGGCGTACAGAATGGGTTGCCATCCCGATCCGAGCCCACCCAAGAGCCAAACTTGCAAAAGTTGTAACTAGGAGGTTTTAGGTAGGGAAAGGATGCCCCCAAGGACTGTTTCAGCCTGAGATAGAGTTGGGGAATGGCATCGAAGAGAACTTCTTTGAAGTAATGGAGAGTTGTTTCTACTTCGTCGAGTACCGTTGGTTTGAATTGATGCAGTTCGTCGGTGCGCCACCACAGACGAATTTCTTCTGTCAGTTGTTCTTTGAGAGCGTCCGTTTCCCAGGATGAGAGCATCGAGACCTTGCCATTGTCTATCTTTAGCTCTTGGATGTCCTCATCGAGGGTGTCGAGTTTTTGGAGAATTTCTGCTATCCGTCGCTGTTTGGTGCGGATGGTGTGTCTGACAATTTCTGTAGGGTGAGCTGTAAACACCAACCTAATGTCCAGCTTATTTATTAATCGCTGGATCGGTTGAGGTGGCACGTTTAGAGTTCGCAACAGGGGAAATAGATAATGGAAAGTGCCTTCTCCCACTTGCTTGTGTTTTTTATCGCTCCATATCGGCATTTTACCAAACTGGGGCCACCATGTTTGGCCATCTCCCTCCCCACTCACAATTTCTTCTTTCGCAATTTTCGTCACTGAGGAACCGTTGCCCCCCGAATATGCTTGTTGTTGGGAGCGTTGCTCGTAGTGCTGTTCGACGATATTGATTAGCTGGAAGTACAGAGCAAATGCCCGGGCCGCGCGAATTGCTTCTTTTAGGTCTAGTTTTTCGATTAGTTCTAATACTTGCGAGTCGATAAAACTAACTCTATCGGCGGCGCTGTCGATGGAGCGCATCTGCTTGAGTATATCTACCAATTGTTGGCCGCACTCTTGTTGCAGCACTGATTCCCACAAGTCTTCTACTATTTTGATGCGATTGCGCAAAAATAGATCGCTGGTGGTGTAGGGATAATTTGGCCATATTTCTTCCCCAAAAGTTTGTTCTGAGGATTGCACTAATGTCTTCATTGTAATTTTCCCTCAATACTTAATTTCCGTCCTCAATACTGAAGCATCTGCATGAGTTGTATTTTTGTTCTTCAACAAATTGCCATGAGACGCTTTTCTACCCAGTCAATGCCCAATACT
>CAZSTZ010000091.1:0-3982 GCA_964609515.1 uncultured bacterium
TCTATCACAGGAAGAGCTAGCCGAACGCGCCGAACTTCATCGTAACTATATTTCAGGGATTGAAACAGGAACGCGAAATCCATCCCTTAAAAATATAGAGAAACTTGCAAAAGCGCTGGATATATCTATTTCAAATCTCTTCACTAAATATGGGATTGAGGTGGAAGAGTGAGTGGAAAAAAGCCTAAATCTAAAAAAGGAAAAGCCCAAAAAGCTAAGGAATCGCGATTAAGTTATAGGGTTGGACTCCCTAAAACAATAGCCACCAAAATATCTAAAACCACTCAAACTAGAGGAGCAGAAAAAGATACTATTTTTCAAAATCGCGTGAGTCGATGCAGCACGGTTTTAATTCCAATAAGTCTTTGGAAAACAGATTTTGTATTTCCTGAAGATGGATTTGAAAAAGGTTATATAGTTTTAGCAACTCCAGAGGAATATTTTAGCGATCGCCCTCCCACCCCAAAATCCAATTTGCCAAATAATTTAAACCTTGGAGAAAACTTATTAGTTCTTTACGAAACTAGAGACCAATGGGAAAACTACCCTCCAGAGCGTTATGGTTGGATCCCTGCAAATTCTCGAATTGCTCCTTTGGGAGGAGAATATATTGCTCGCGTTCCAGATACAATTAGAGATGACCACGCTCAAATTAGACACGGTTATTTGACGTTCTCCCCGCACTAAAGTGACGGGGATTCTGAAATATCACTATCCAGGTTTTCTCTTTCTTCAATAAACCTTAAAACTAGCTATCTCTTACGAGCAGTCTCTAAACCAACTAACCGTTCTACAGAACCAATTAGCGAGTCTAGTTTAGTTAGTTCCAGAGGGCTATATTTCCAGAGACTTACTAGAATATCAAATCTAGCGTTCTCGTGCGCCCCACGATACGATAAAAAACCGAACAACTTTATTTTTCTGGAATTGCTTACTTTTAGTTAGCTAGCTATGTTTTTCTTGGTTTTCGCCACCCAATATTTGTATCCTTAAGCGATACTTTTAAGTTCAAGCATATAGCAACACTCTGGGAATTCAAACCAGTTTTATTATAGCATTAAAAGCCAAAAAATGACAACTAATTGACAAAAAAAGCCGTCCTGAAAGGACGGGGCTTTAAACCCAATTCTATGGTAAGTAAAAAAACAGGAGGTCAGGGGGCGGGAATTCGCCTTTATGAGTATGCTTCTGGAAAAGACATAGAAGCAACCAAGTATCAGCTATCTTTTTTAGCTTGGCGAACCGAAGGGATTTTTGAAATGGCGAAGGGAGAAGGAATTGAAAATCCAGAAGAAATTAAAAAGAGAATCGACAAAAAGCGCTACGACCTCGGACTGGCCGACCTACCACTTCTTCAAAAAAACAGGATAGTTAACAAGGCAGGAAATACTGTTTGCCCTCTCTGTCTCGAACCCATTCAAGCAGGAGAGCTTGCTTCTCGCGCCGAACAAGCTGAAGGTAGAAGCGTACCCGATCTAACAGTGACGACGGCAAATCTTTTTCATGTGGAAGAACTCAAAGCGGGAGCGTACAATCATCGTCCTTATAATTTAGGTTGGGGGCACCATCACTGTAATGCAACTGCAAGAGACTGGGGAATAGAACCCACGCTCCAATGGATGCAAAAGGTACTAAAAAACAACGGATTAATTACCTAATTTTAAGCTTTACATTTTTTCTGTTAACTGTTTAAATAACGGTTCGCTTTGCCAATTAAATTTAGTAGTTTTTTTAGGTTCTGGCGCCGACTCGGATAGACTGACGCAACGTTGATAAATACTCTCGCACCAACGCTCTTCAATTTCAATCAAAGTTGCTTGGCGATTCAGTTTTTTTGCTGCTTGTCCTACCACTCCAGAACCAGCAAAACAATCTAACACTAAATCCCCCGGATAAGAACTAGCCTTAATTATATGTTCGATTAAATCTAGGGGTTTTTCCGCTGGATGTTTGCCGGGATAAGGTCTAACGCTGGGAAAATCCCAAACATCCGTATAAGGCACGTCCGCCGTGACGTAAAACGGTCTGACAATTTCTTCGTAATCGGGTAATTCTGGAACTTCCGGTTCGAGCTCGGACAAAACTTCCTTGATTTTTCGATATTGCTCGCGATCGGGAATATTTCTCCCGCTTTCCCAATTTGATACGGCCCCACCATGATTTACTTCCCCATATTCTCCGATCGCCCCTGTTAATTGAATTGTTGATAACCCCGCTTGCTTGCGGGTTTTTTGTAATAAACTGCTAAATGGCGATCGGCGATCTTCCTCCGATTTAGCCTCAGCAAAAATAACACGTTCCGAGTGCAAATACCAATTTCTTAAGCTTTCTTTCTTAGTTTTTTGTTTCCAACCGTCGTATCCAGGCTCGTTGGGTTTAGTCCAAGTAATCGATGCCAGTACGTTAAATCTTTCACCTAACATTACCTCAACTTTCGCTGCCATCTTCGGAGAAGCAAAACAATAAAGAGAACCATTTGGGGCTAAAACTCGCTGCCATTGTTCTGCTACGCTATCTAACCATTCGAGATAACTGCCATCATTTTTAAAGTTTCTATCTCCAGTAATATTAGCTTTTTTGGTAGCGTGATAAGGCGGATCTGTTAGTATTAAGTTTACCGAGCTTTCGGGAAGTTTTCGCAAGACTTCCAGACAGTCTCCTTGATAAATAGTAACTTGGGGAGATTGAAAATAAAGTCGCATTTTTTAATCTTTTTATGGCATTGAAAATTGCAGTTTAGCATAAACTAAGGTTAAATAAAAGCTGTATGGAGGCGCATCTCTGACAAAAATTAAACATTTAACGGCCAACTTTCCCAGGCGATCGCTCTCGACGGTCAGACTTTAGCGGCAAAAGGGATGGCCCACTTATGGGGACAAGTTGGCCATTTTAGACCGACAGGCCACGGTAAACGGCTTGGCCTTCAGCGGCGACGGAGAAATTTTAGCTGCCGGGCGTAGCGATGAAAGTATTGTTAATTGGCGGTTTGGGGCGATGGGCGGTTTTGTCTAAAATCTAAATTAAAAAAAAATGCTCGGGGGGTTGTCATTTTAGGAAAAGCCGTGTTATGGTAAGAAACTATTGAGGGCGTATAGCTCAGTTGGTTAGAGCGCCACGTTGACATCGTGGAGGTCACAGATTCGAGTTCTGTTACGCCCATTTTTTTATGGCCTGTTTTGTTGGGCGAGTGGAGGTTTTCTTTCCACTTTTAATGGAAAATCGAGAGGAAATTACTGAAAGGCGACTTCCTGGGGAAGGTTTGTATTATCCCGATGGAATTAATTAATAGTTACTTTTTAGAAAAACAAAAATGTCATACGAATCTGTAGATGCTCTACAACAAGCCCTTACAAAAGATATTTTCCATTACGCAAAAGATGCAAAAAAGGCAGCTGGTCGCGCTCTGGGTACACTTGTTGAAATTATTAATTTCTATTTACTGAAAGCATGGGGATATGAAAATTATATTGCTATCGAGCGACGTATTCCCGAATATGCGAACCCCGAGCTTACACACAATGTTGAGTTCACTCTTCACCCAACAGAGAAAATTGCAAACTTCCAATTGAAAGAAACCGATTTGCCTTTCACCGCAGCGAAAATTAGAAAGCAGGTGAAGACAATTGATTGGAAAAAAGAAGGTTTTAAATCAACGCAATTACTTTCTAAAACGGGATTATTGCGAAATTCGTGCATAGTATATGAGTGCGATAACGAACTCGTTGTAGCTTATCTCGCAGACCAATCGGAATCAGGATGGAACATCTTCGTTGAAAAGCTCCGTTCGCACCCATTCGCTATGTTTGAATGTAAACGAGTTGGCGTGGAAGAGGGGATAAAGAAAGGTCCTCAAACTATCGAAAAGGCAAAGCAAGGCGCTTATGTTGCCAGAGTCGTATCATCCCTTCAAAAACTCAGAATGGCAGATGGCTCTATATATGGAGTTCTTCATCTGGGAAGTGGAAAGCTGCGATACGAGCCT
>CAZSTZ010000091.1:4082-19622 GCA_964609515.1 uncultured bacterium
GATGATTTATTGTTAAAACCAGACAACAAATACAGAGAGGTTAAAGACGCATTCAAGAGTAGTTATACTGGAGCCAAGGGTAAAAATAAATTTACAAAAGTTCAAATGACTTTAACAGCAGATAAGGCTATACAGGAGTATTTTAGACAAAACCTGGCAGATATCGAAAGTTGGTTTAATGTAATTTCCCCTGCTAAGATGACGGTAGACGAACTTAAAAATGAGCTTAAAGCTTTATCTTCAAAAAACTGGAGGGAGATTTTGAAATGACAGCCGGTCGAAAGGTTAATTCACAGAGCGTCAACTGGTGTACTCCACCAAAATATGTTGAGGCAGTAAAAGAAGTATTCGGCGGTGTTATCGAACTCGATCCATGTTCTAATCAGTGGTCCATAGTAAAAGCAAAAAACGAGTGGTGCTTGCCCGCCTCTGACGGTCTGGCGAAAGATTGGAACTACAGAACTATATATGTAAATCCACCTTATGGCGCTGACAGAAAACGGAATACTACTATCAAAAACTGGCTCTCTAAGTGCGCTCAAGCAGGCGATCGCTTTGATGCGGAAGTATTAGCCCTAGTTCCAGTAGCCGCGAACACGAGTCACTGGAAAGAATATATCTGGGGAAAAGCAACAGCAGTATGCTTTCTCTACGATACCCGTCTTAAATTTTTAGAAAATGGAAAAGGCGCCACTAAGGGAGCTCCGATGGCCTGCGCTATGATTTATTGGGGTAAGGATTATCAAAAGTTCTTCGAGGTATTTCTCCAATTTGGCGCAGTAGTAGATTTAAGAGAGCTTCAGGGTAAAGCTATTGGCGATCGCAGTTCCTTCAGACAACTAAGATTATTTCCTGATGAATAAACTCAAAAAAGCAAGAGGACAAAAAGCGATCGCTCGCTTCCGCCCTTTTTTACCGATCGCCGACTAACCAAAATAAGACGGTTCGTTCCCCGGCGTCCACTTAATATTACAGCCCGTACTCGGCCTTTGTTCGGAGCTAACAGAATTACCCGCTAACACCGCATCTAAAGCAGCGCGTAGATCCTTACCCGTTACAGGTTTATCGCCACTGGGGCGACTGTCGTCCAACTGACCGCGATAGACCAATTTTTGCTCCCCATCAAATACAAAAAAGTCGGGAGTACAAGCAGCAGTATAAGCCTTAGCCACCTCCTGAGTTTCATCGTAACAATAAGGAAAATTAAACCCCAATTCCAGTGCCATTTCTTTCAGTTTATCCGGGGCATCCTGGGGGTGAGTTTCGACGCTATTAGCGCTAATGGCAACTATTCCTACATCTCGGGGAACGTAATCCTTACCAAGATTGGCAAGTTCTTGTTGAACGTGCTTGACAAAAGGACAATGCCGACAAATAAACATCACAAATAATGCTTTTTTGCCCGCAAAAGTCGATAGGGAAATAGTCTCCCCAGAAACAACATCCGGTAGTTGGAAATCCGGCGCCGGAGTTCCCAATGCCATCATAGTTGAAGTTGTTAAAACCATAATTAATCCTCGTAGTATGATAATTGTTTAATCGCGATCGCGATTCTCAGTTTGATTTGGTTCTTCCATCTCTAGCTGCCCTTGCCGCAAAAACAACGGCAACTTATCCTCATCTCCACCAATAATAATCACGTTAGTATTTTGGGATGCCGGTAATTTTTGTTTTGTTTCCAGAGTTCTGAGCTCTAAAACCTTCTCCGCCAAATCTCTCGAAAGCAGCTTTTGAATATCGGCGATACCTTGCAATTCTATTTTTTGACGTTCCGCTTGTTGGCGTGCTTTTTCAATCTCGAACTCCATCAGCTCGCTTTCTTGTTCCGCTTTTAGTTTTTGCTCGATCGCCGCCTGCACGTTTTTCGGTAAAACTATATCTTTTAACAGAACTTCCTCTGCCACAAAGCCCAAAGGATACAACTCCTGACTCATTTCTTGATAAAGACGCTGGGTAATTTCTTGTTGTTTTTGACTATAAATAGCGTGAGATTCGTAGTTATTGACAATTTCGCGGATGGTAGAGCGAAATCGGGAAATGATGATATCTCGTTCGTTCGTACCAATATTTTCATAGACTTCTCCAGCTTTGTAAGGATTGAGCTTGTATTGCAAGCTCACATCCATAGCGAACGCCAAACCCTCTTTAGATGTAGCGCTAACTGTTTCTTTAATATCTTTCATCCTGGTAGAATATGTGACTACTTTAGCGAAAGGATTAATAGTATGTAACCCAGGATTAAGAGAACGGTCTTCAACGTAGCCAAATAGTTCGACTACACCAACATTACCAGCAGGTATGACAATTAAAAACCTGCTAGCCAACTGATAGATAGATGCGATAGCTGCCAGAAAGCCAATTAAAAGGGCGATCGCTCGCAGAGTACGGCCATTTCTCGGTCCTGCCACGTCCGAACTAACTAAAGCGACGGAAAAGGCAACCAAAGTAGCAATTAGAGATAGAAGGAACTGCATTTTTAACAATAAAGCGAATACAAATTTTAGTAAGTCAAGGAACCGGTCAAAGCCGGGCCCTTAGCTATGGGGCCCGAAAAACCCAGTTAATCTTGTCTGAGTTTATCGTTAATCAACTCTACCATTTGCTGAGTTGCCAAACGAGTATTCTGGCGAAAATTGCTGCCGTCGATGTGGCAGGCCCTTGACAGATCGATTTTTCGATCTACTAGGAAATAAGTAGTCATTTCTCCCTTACCTTTTACTTGAATTTTCTCTCGCTTTTCCCATAAAAACTTATCTTGAAGTAATTGGTAAACAGCATCGCTAACGTGAATTTTTCCTGCCATACCGTGGGACTCCATCCGCGAAGCAATATTAACAGTATCGCCCCATAAATCATAAATAAACTTTTTCAGACCGATTACTCCCGCTACTACTGGCCCGCTATGAATGCCGATGCGGATGCTAAATGTTTTATTATTTTCTCGATTAAAAATACTTAAAGCAGCTTGCATATCCAAAGCCATCTGAGCCATGGCTTCCGCATGATTAGAAATCGGCACCGGCAAACCCCCCACTACCATATAAGCATCGCCAATAGTCTTAATTTTTTCCAACCCATACCTTTCAGTTAGGCGGTCAAATTCAGAGAAAATTTTATTGAGTAAATCTACAAGTTCTATGGGAGACAAATAAGAAGCAAGCTGGGTAAAACCGACGATATCGGCAAATAAAACAGTAACGTTAGGAAAATATTCAGCAATTGTCTGCTCCCCTTGTTTTAAACGTTCTCCTATAGCTTGGGGCAAAATATTTAACAACAAGCGTTCCGTTTGTTCCCGTTCTAAAGCCAATTCTTCCTCAGCTTGTTTGCGCTTCATAAATTGACCGATTTGACTGCCAATAGCAACCATCATTTGCAACATTTCTGTATCTGGTTGCTGCACCTCGCGATTATAAAAAATCATAACCCCCAAAATTTCATTGCCGTCCCGAATAGGAAAGCCAAAAGCAGCGTGCAATCCTGCCTTGGCCGCCTCCCTCCGTCGCCGGAAGCTAGCATCTTCGACAATATCCGCGATCCACTGGGGCGAACCCGCTGTCCAAACTGAGCCTGCCAACCCCTGCCCTGGGGCAAAAGTAATTTTATTAGTAATTTCCTCAAACTCCGGCATCGCAACCGATGGCCTGCACCACCGTTGGACGCATTTCAATCGACAATTTGAAGAGAGCTCTTGGCAACAGCAATGAGAATAAAAACGCTCTGAAATTTCTGGCGAATTTGATTGGTCTAAATCTGGCATCCACAATTCTCCTAAAACCCATCGCAAGCTTTCGCAAATTGCCAAGAGTATTTTAGGAATTGCCTCCGATGTAGTAGAAGAATTGGACAAAACGCGAGCCGTAGCGTATTGAACGCTCAGACGTTTCGCATCTTCAATCCGCTCCGTAATATTCCTACCTATATAGATAAAATTATGTACGTCGTATTGTAGGTCGGTTTTGATTGCCGAACAAGAAAATTCCACAAAAATTTTGTTTCGATCTTTTTTATTACAAACTACCTCCAAATCTTGAAATATTTCTCCTTCTTCTATGCCTAAATCTTCTAAAAAAGTTTTGCTGAGAAATTGAACCAAAAAACTTTGGTCTTCAATAACTAAAGAAATTGGCTTTCCGATTAGTTCTTCTTCGCTATATCCAAATAAAGCTATAGCAGCGTTATTAACAGTTTTAATAATCCCTGATTCTGTAGTTACTAACAAGGCATCTGCCATTGAAGCTATAACTTTATCTAAGAATTTTTTAGAAGATGATAAAGCACTGAATAATAAACTTTTTTCGTTGGCAGCTTGAACTAATTCTTGCTCTAAATTTAGACTGGATGTTACATCTTCAAAAAATACAAATAAGCGATTTTTCTCCCCATTATCTTCCTGACTGCCGATGAAATAAATATTAAAATATAAAAGAGAACCGTCGGCATTATTTCTGGAAATACCTTTTAGATCGAAATTAGTTTGCTCTCCAGCTATTACAGACTTTAAAATATCTTCAGTACCTATTAATTCTGGAAAAGCAGTGCAGATATCTTCCCCCTCGACTACTTCCTCTGGAGAATCTGCAAATCGCTCCATTCTGTCCGATTTATCAACAATAAGTAACTCCTGGTTAGCTACCAGGTAATCCATGTTTTTTAAGGCTAATAAATTCTTTAACACTCCATTCATTTTTCCTGCTTACCCTTAGTAGATGCTAGCCTGTCTAATTAACAATTGTAGATAACAGGCAAGAGCCGTGTTCTACGAACCACCAACAGGCAAGAGCCGTGTTCTACGAACCATTAACCATTTATTTCCCCAAAGGAAGACGAACTCTAAAAGTAGTTCCTTTTTCCAATTCGCTCTGCACTTCAATAGTACCGCCTTGTAACTCTACGCACTGTTTGACAATAGCTAAACCCAGTCCCGTACCCGGAATTTCTCCAACATTTTTAGCTCGATAAAATGATTGAAATAAGTTGTCTAGGTTTTCTGGTGGAATGCCAATTCCTTCATCTTTAATCTTAAAAGTTGCATCTTTTTCCTCTAAAATCAGGTCAAAATTTACCGTGCCGCCATTGGGAGAATATTTAATTGCATTAGAGAGCAGATTAGTCAAAACGTGCCGCAATAATTTTTCATCTATGAGAGGATTTTCTGATTTTATGTTATTAGCAATATTGAGTTTTATTTCGTGCTTGCCACTGGTAGTCATTTTCATTCCTTCTACTAAATGATAGCAGAAACTTATTAAATCAATTGGTACTGGTTTATTTCCCAGTTTTCCCGAATCAGCCTTACCAATAAACCGGACATCATTTAATAGTTCCATCATCTGTTTTGCCGATTCTTCAATGTAACCGACATACTGCCTTTCGTCTTCTTCTGTTAAACTTTCTCGGTATTGTGTTAGTAATTCACAGGAAAATAATATGGCATTCAACGGATTGCCAAATTCGTGAGCTACCATCGAGAAGAAGCGACTTCTTAATTCTTTTAGTTCTCTTTCTTTTTGCAAAGCTAAGTTTAGTTCTTCTTCTTGTCGCTTGCGAATGGTAATATCCCGACCGATATAAACAAAATCTATTAGTCCTTTAGCATCGCTTTGAATGGGAGAACAAGAAAACTCTAAAATTACTTTTTCCTGATTTTTGGCCTGACAAATTACTTCCAAATCTTCTGGTTTTTGAGCCTTATCTAATAAATTTTGCTCCCGTACTTGGTGCAATAAATGTTCTTCTGGTATGACCGTGGAAATAAATTTGCCGATTAATTCTTCTGCCCTGTATCCAAACAAAATTTCCGTTGCTGGATTAACAGTTTTAATCAGACCGTCTTTGTTAGTTACTAACAAAACATCAGTCATCGAAGTAATAATTTTGTCTATATAATCTTTGGAAGCTGCGAGGGCGCTTAATAATAGATTTGATTCGTTAGCTGCCTGGATTAATGCTTGCTGAGTCACCATTTTTTCCGTGACATCTTCTACCAGCAGCATTAAGTTATTTTCTAGATTTTTTTCATCTTTATCGGCAATAATATAAACATCTATGTACAGAGGATAATTTTTATCCGGGGAGCGGGCAATTCCTTTAATGTGGAAATTTTCCTGCTTTTCTGCTAAAACCTCCGCGAGAATATTTTCTATTCCTATTAATTCGGGAAAGCTCAGACGAACATCTTTACCTGGTGCTGCTTCTTGGGGATTATCTGCTAACCTCTGGATGCCAAAGGATATTTCTAAGACAATCCAGTCTTTATTGATTAGTAAATACTCTATTTGACGAGGTGCTAATAGTTTTTTTATAATCGACTTCACTGGCTATTCTCCTGTTTTTTGGTATCTCTATCGGTCCTCTATATCCCTGCTAAAAGGCAGCATCTCATATTTGTAAAAATACTCTCCAGGCAAGAAACGAGAACCTTTTGCCATGCCCAATTCCCCATTCCCTATTCCCCAAAATTGGTAAGTTGTTGGTTCGCTTCAATTAGGAGATGTACCCCCAAGAATCAGCGGCAAACAACCCTCAAGCTCAACTAACTTTAACATATTGAGGGATTTTCGCCGCATCAGGCCTCTCGTTCGAGTCCCATCTCAAGTTGTTAAGATACTCTCATGTCCCCACCAGACCAAGGGCCAACGGCTCCCACTCCATCTTTTTCCATTCCATGCACGCCAGCTCTATTGGCCAACTCGTGGCATTTCGACGACTCACCGCATTCAGAGGAGCGGCTCGACAAGTTTTCATTAAGATTGCTTCGCTTTTTTTGATAACAAAATCTTTTTCTGATTATTTTAAATTAGATTAGCTTGGCTAGAGTTTGAGATAAACTACCAAAACACTAATTTTATTTGCCTTAAAACGAATAAGTTTTTCAGTCGATTGAGACCGATAATTTTTCCTTAAGGCTGGCGATTTTGTCTGCCTTGAGAGGGGCGATGGATGCTAAAATACTTTTAAATTATGTTTTTATTGTCCAAAAATTTTAGCTCGCGGGTGGCCATCAACCACCCTTGCCATCAGCCCTTTATCCAGGTTAAGAGGCAGTAGGAGTAAAAGTTATTCCTTTTGTCATACCTAAAAAGAATACTTATAATTGTACCGATGAAAAAGATCCTTGTTATAGAAGATGACCAATCTATTCGCAAGCTAGTGCTGAAACTACTTTCTAAAGCGGGGTATGAAGCAATTGCGGCTGAAAACGGCAAAAAGGGAGTCCAGTTAGCCCGTGCGGAAGCGCCCAATTTAATACTATGCGACATTATGATGCCGGAGCTGGATGGTTACGGGGTTTTATCGGCCCTACAGGAAGAGGATGCCACGGCCATGATTCCTTTTATTTGCCTGACGGCCAAGGACGAGCGCTCGACTTTACGACAAGCAATGCAACTGGGAGCTAACGATTTTCTGACCAAACCGTTTACTAGAGATGAATTATTAAGTGCCATCGCCACTCAGTTAAATAAATACGAAACTATAGAAGTACAAAAAACTAAGGCTGTACGGGAAGCTCTTGCTAAGTTCAATAATTTAGTTTATTTTGATAGTTCCACGAAAATCCCGAATCAACTGGTATTGCGCGATCGCTTCCGAGAACTTTTAGCCTCTTTTAATCCTTCAGCAGAATTAGTCCCCGTCGCCGTTCTAGGTTTAGACCAGTTCGAGCAATTGAATTACAGTTTGGGAACGGACTATTGCGACTTATTATTACAAGCTGTGGTCGATCGCCTGATACCTTATGCCAACGGAGAGGGTACGGTGGCCCGACTCAATAGCGAACTACTGGCTCTAATTCTCCCCCCAGTTCCCCACCGAACGACAGCAGAACAAGTGGCACGGGATATTCTCAAAAGTCTGGAAGGTTCTTTTGAACTAACGAAACATGACGTATTTGTAACTTGTAGCATGGGGATAGCTCTCTATCCGGAAAGCGGCAAGGATATCGACAATCTCCTGAAAAATGCTAAGGCGGCGATGTATAGAGCAAAAGATAAAGGAGGCAATTCCTATCGAATCTATGCGAAAACTATTCAGGAAAAATCTTACGATCGCCTGATGCTAGAGACGGGATTGCGTCATGCTATAGAACGAGAACAACTGTTGCTATACTATCAGCCAAAGGTAAACATAGAGACGGGAAAAGTTGTGGGAGTGGAAGCTCTGGTGCGGTGGCAGCATCCAGAACGAGGTTTGATTTCTCCCGGAGAATTTATTCCCCTAGCAGAGGAGACGGGGTTAATTATACCCCTAGATGAATGGGTTCTAGATGCCGCTTGCAAGCAAGCAGCTCTCTGGTACGAGGCAGGGCTGCATTTACCCGTAGCGGTAAATCTGTCGGGACGGCAGTTCAATCAACCGGATCTGAGCCTTAAAATTATTAAAACCTTGGAAAGGGTGGGTTTAGAGCCTAGCCTGCTGGAGTTAGAGCTTACCGAAAGTGCGGTAGTGCAGAATCCGATCCAGGCGATCGCTACCCTAAAAAAACTTAAAGCTATAGGCATTACTCTATCTTTAGACGACTTCGGCACCGGTTATTCATCTTTAGGCTACCTACAACAATTTCCTTTTGATATCTTAAAAATAGATCGCTGCTTCGTGCGCGACCTCACTCCCGATTCTAAGGGCGCGGCTTTAATTTCTGCGATCTTAAAAATGGCAGAAAGTTTGAATTTAAAGGCAATCGCCGAAGGAGTGGAAACCGAGGCGGAATTAGATATTCTGCGTCTCAATAAATGCAATCTCATCCAAGGTTATTGGTTCAGCCCGCCTCTCAACCCAGAAGCTTTGTTAGATAAGCTCAAACAATTAACAGTTAGCAATTGACAATTAACAATTAACAATTAACAATTAACAATTAACTGCTATTACCTTATCGATTCCCAGTTGTCAACAAATTCTATAACAACCTCCAGCAGGCGTTCCAACTCAACTAATAACTCTTCAGCTCCGTCAGTGCGATTTTCCTTAGCTAAAACGTCGAGTCGAGCTGCTACCTGGGGCATTTTTCTAATACCAACCATAGAGCTAGCACCCTTGAGCTGGTGGGCGCGGGCGTGGAGGGCGGTAAAATCCTTACTCGCCAAAGCCTTTTTAGCTTCCTCTATATAACTCGGAGCATCTTCGAGAAAAGTTTCGAGCATCTCCAACTCGAATTCCGTATCTCCCCGAGAAAGTTCCTGCAAGCGACTCAGATCTACTGCTAGTTCCTCAGTCTCTTTAACGGTCCTTTCGGGCTCGGGCGCGGCCATGGTTTCTTGCCTTTCTTGGGGCTGGTGCTGGGACCAAGCGTTGAGAACATCTTTCAAACTCTCCAAATCGATAGGCTTGCTAATATAATCGTCCATACCTGCCGCCAGACACTTCTCCCGATCGCCCTTCATCGCATTAGCAGTCATGGCAATTACCACCGTATGGCGTTCGCGAAGCGGCCCGGAGGGCTTCTCGCTCCCCTCTCGTTCCCGCAACAGTCTAGTTGCTTCGTAACCGTCCAATACTGGCATCTGACAATCCATCAATACGATATCGTAATCGGTTTGGGCGAGGCGATCGAGAGCCTCTCGACCGTTAGCTGCGCAGTCACAGTCAGGGTATCCCGCCACCTTCAGCAAACTTAAAGCCACCTTTTGATTGATGGGAGTATCTTCGACCAAGAGGATTTTCAGTTGGTTGGCAGCGGATTTTGTAACGGATTTAACGGATGGGTTATCGGTGGGGAATGGGGAATCTGTTGCCTGTTGCCTGTTGCCTTCTGCTACGGCCTGGGCGAGACTTATGAGAAGTCGTCGGCTTTTCACGGGTTTGAGGAGATAGCCGGCGAAACCTAATTCCTGGAGTTCTACAGCTCGGTGGCGGCGATCGCGCGAACAAATAACAATCCACTTACTATTTGCTAAAGTAGAATTAGATTTCAACAAAACCTCCAAGGCATTGAAATTGACACCGGGAGCATCGTTCGCCACCAGGACAACATCGTAGGGCTGCCCTTGGTTAGCAGCTTGAAAAAGAGTCCCGATTAAATTCTCTCCCGCCTCCATCTCTTCTACCAACATTCCACAAGCAGTGGTGTAGGAACGCAAAATCTGACGAGAGGTAGGATTATTATCTACTATTAACAACCGAAGACCCGAGAGCTGAGGAACAATGGAATCCCCGGGAACCCAGCCTTCTTGCCTTTCAAACTTCGCAGTAAACCAAAACGTCGAGCCTTTGCCGGGGGTACTTTCTACCCCGATTTCGCCCCCCATCAATTCTACCAGTTGCTTGCAAATAGCCAATCCCAAACCGGTACCGCCATATTTGCGAGTAGTAGAAGCATCCACCTGAGAGAAAGATTTAAACAACTTTTTCTGACCTTCTGGCGCGATACCTATTCCCGTATCGCGGACTTCAAAGCGTATTTGAACTTTGTTTTCCCTGAAACCGGGTTTCTCAAAGAAACCGGGTTTCTCAACCTCCTCCCAGAAACCCGGTTTCTCAACCTCCTCCCAGAAACCCGGTTTCTCAAAGAAACCGGGTTTCTTAACCCCCGACACTTTTAATACCACCTCTCCCGCTTCAGTAAATTTAACGGCATTGCCCGCCAGATTCATCAATACTTGACGCAAGCGAGAGGCATCTCCTTTTAAAGCTAGAGGCAGGTTTGGTTCTATCCAAGTAAAGATTTCCAACCCCTTAGCTTCTGCTTGAGTTGTTAGGATTTCGGCCACGTTTTCGATACAATCGTCGAGCTGGAAATCTGAGGTCTCCAAACGCATTTGCCCCGCCTCTAATTTAGAGAAATCGAGGATATCGTTAATTATCAACAGGAGATTTTGGCCGCTAATTTCGATAGTCTCTACAAATTCCTGCTGTTCTGGCGTTAATTGAGTTCTTTTCAACAGGTCGGTCATGCCGATAACTCCATTCATGGGAGTTCTAATTTCGTGGCTCATGGTAGCTAAAAATTCCGATTTCATCCGCGCCGCTTCTAGGGCGGTTTCCCTAGCTTCTACCAATTCGTTAATTAGATAGCTGACGACAACAATGCCGCCGACTTCCCCTTCGCTGGCGTACCACGGATGAATCGCCCAGCGCAGATATAGCTTGCTGCCGTTGGTTCGCTCCCACAAATCTTCGTTAGCAGAGACAATTTCTCCAGTCATTCCCCGGGCGTAAGCAGCTTTCCATCGTTGGGGTAGGTCGGGGCAGACTCGATAATGGTTGCGTCCGATGAGAACTTCCCCTTCTAGTAAGTAATCTGTCAGCCATTTATCGCTGCAAGCGATATAGCGCATATCCCGATCGAACAGAGCCATGGCCACCGGAGCGCGGTCTATAATTTGTTGCAACTGTCGGCGTTCTTGTTCGAGAGCTGCTTCGTTTTCTTTGCGACTGGTGACATCGTGACCTACCGCGTAGATTAAACCTTCTTGGCTGAAAGGTGCGGCAGTCCAACTCAACCATTTATAGGAACCATCCCGACAGCGATAGCGGTTTTCAAAATTAATAGTCAGGTTGCCGACAGCCAATTTTTCCACTTCTGCTATAGTTGCTTCTCGGTCTTCTGGATGAACGAAGTCTATAAAGGGCCGCTCTAACATTTGTAAAGTGCTATAATTAAAGGTACTTTCCCAAGCCGGGTTTAGGCGCTTGAAATAGCCGTCAAAACCTGCTATACAAAGCATATCTACCGAGAGACTGAAGAAGCGATCGCGCTCTCTTTCTGCCTGCACCCTTTCTGTCAGATCGGTTCCGATGCCGCAAATAGCATAAGGTTCGCCGCTGGCATTGTAAAGAGGAAATTTAGTTATTAAATAACTGTGAATGCCATCGGGCAAAGGAATAAGACATTCCGACTCGCTTGCCAATTTAGTAGAGATAATCTGTTCCTCTTCTTGCCGCCAAAATTCGGCTAATTCTGGCGGCAAAATTTCCGGCACTAGCTCTAAATCTGTTTTTCCTTTTAACTGCTGGGGAGCGATTTTAAATAACTCTTGAATTTCCCGGTTAATTTCTATATATCTTCCTTCTAAATCTTTAATAAAAATGATGGCGGGAGCGTAATCTAAAATGCCTTGCAACCGCTGTTGGCTCTCTTTTATTGCCGCTTCCGCTCGTTTTCTTTCCGTAATATCTCTGAGAATTACTGTTAAAATAATTTCCCCATCTAAATTGAGTTTGGAGATAGTAGCTTCTACGGGAAAAACGCTTCCATCTTTTCTCAAAGCCGGAATTTCTCGGTTGCTTCCCATTCTTTTATCTGTTTGGGGCGACTTTTGAAATTCTTCTATATGTCTTCTGTGAATTTCCCTAAATTTTTCTGGAATTAAAAAGTCCAGAGATTGACCGATCGCCTCCCCTGCCGTATAACCAAAAATTTGGCTGGCACCTTGGTTAAAGAGGGTAATTTTACCCCTTTCGTTAATAGAAATAACGGCATCTTTGGCCAGTTCGAGAATGCCCGAGAGCCGAGCTTCGGATTTTTGGAGCGCTTTTTCTGCTTGCTTGCGATCGCTGATATCCCTGGCAAAGGCGCAGGCATATTCTCGCCCGTCAAATTCCAGATAATTAATAGTGAGTTCCACGGGGAAAGTGCTGCCGTCGGCCCTTCTATGCTCGCTTTCAAACATCAGAGAAGTTTGCGATTTTAATTCCTGCCAAAATTCGGGCCATTTGGCGGCGGGCAAATTAACGTCGATATCCGAGACGGATAGCTGCCAGAGTTGAGAGCGATCGTATCCCAAAGCCCGACTAGCAGCTCGGTTGACGTAGAAGAAGCGGGCGGCAGCATCGACCCAGAAGACCGCATCGGCGGCATTATCCACGGAAAACTGAGTCAAGCGCAAAGCTTGTTCCACTCGCTTGCGATCGCTGATATCCCGCTTGATTTTCACATAACAGCTAATCTCCCCTTGGGGCGATCTGACTGCAAAAGCAGCCAGATCGATATCGATCGCCACCCCTGCTTTGTTCCAACTAATAATTTCTTTCCTCAACCTCCCCTGGGTTGACAGCTCGCGAAAGATTTCCGAGAAAACTCCTTCTCCCAAGTGTAAGGCGGGAGTCTTGCCTTTTAACTCTGCATCGGAGTACCCCAACAAGTTTTGGTGGGCTTGGTTTTGTTCGAGGTAACGACCTTGGGAATCTATAATAGAAATCGCGTCGTTAGAATTAGCGATAATCTCCCGGTAAAGCTTCAACTTCTCTTCTGCTTGCTTGCGATCGGTGATATCTCGCAGGGAGGCAAGATAAGCGGGGGCTGCTTCCCAAGTAATTTCTACCGATCGCATTTCGGTAATAATGCTTTCTTTCTTCGGAGGCAAAACGTGAATCTCCGAAGTGCCAACGATAGGAATGCCAAACATCGTTCCCAGAAGTTCTGTTTCCAAGCTGCCAAACATAGATTGGGCCGCCGAATTGAGGAAAACTATTTTTCCCCTAGCATTTAAAACTAAGATGCCGTCGGTGGTGTTGCTGATAATAGTCCGCAGGCGTTCCTCGCTATGGCGCAGAGCTTCTTGGGCCCGGAGGCGATCGCGAGTGCTTAAGGCTAGGGAGGCCATATCGGCCAGATAGCTAGCAAAATTTTGCTCGTCTAGCTCCCAGGTTCGTTGAGGTCCGATATGTTCGTGACAAATTACTCCCACCGTCCGTCCGTCGAGACGGATGGGTACGTCTAACATCGAAGTAATTCCCAAAGGCGAGAAATAAGATTGAGAAAATTCCCTAGTGGCAGGATGAGTGCGGGCGTCGTCGGCGGCGATCGAGCGGTCTTTTTCTAGGGCGCGGAAATAATTCGGATAGTCGCTAACCTTTAGGATCGTACCCGTCGAGTGCCTGCCTTCGCTCAGTTGGTAGGAGCTAACGCAGCGCAACTCGGAACGATCTTCGTTATATAACCAAACCCCGACTCGTTCTACCATCAAGATCCTGGCAGCTATTTTGGTAAGCTCCCGAAAAGCGGAGTCCGCGTCCCCGCTATAGATAGCTTGACATTGAGCCAGGAGCAGCAGACCGGTTTGATGTCTGGTGGCTCTTGCCTCGCTTCGTTCTAAAGCCGACTCTGCTTCGAGGCGATCGGTTATTTGCGCCGCTAAATGCCTATTGGTGGTAACAAGCTCTCTAGTTCTTTCCTCCACCCGGGCCTCTAACTCTTCGTTAGCCTGCTGTAGGGCATCTTCGGCCCACTTGCGCTGGAGTTCTGCGGCGGCCCTAGCTGCGAAAACCGTCATAATCGAACGGCACTTGCGTTCTTCCAAAATTGGCTTGTCGTCTAACACGCACAACAGGCCGATGACTTTTTCGGAAGCATCTAATAAAGGCACCCCCAGATAAGAGACCGCTTCCATCGTCACTAAAAATTCGTCCTCTGGGAATTGTTCCTGCAATCTTTCTGGGTAGTAACAAGGTTTGCCCTTTTGCTTAACTATCTCGCAGGGGGTACCTGCGATGGCATAATCGATGTTTTTTCCGGGGCCATCGTTCTGCCAGAAGGCTAAGGTTTGGAGGCGAGCTTCTGCCTGAAGTTCCGAGACTACGGCGTAGCGGACTCCCAGGGTAGCTGCCAGATGGCTAACTAGGGCCGGGAAGAAATCCTTACCCGTTACCGAGGCCGTGCCGCTTACTATATTCTGGAGGGCTTCCTCCGTCCTTTGCCTTTCGGCCATTTCTCCAGCTAGCTGTTGGACCGTGTTTTGCAGTTCTGCGGTTCTGGCCTCGACTTTCTGGGCCAAGGTGGCGTTCATCAGGGCCATCTCAGCTTGGACTCGCTTGGTTTCGCTTAAGTCTCGACCGATATAAACGACGTCTTGTAGCTCCTCGAACTCGGTGTTAATAAAGGAACGAGAAAACCCTACGGGAATTTCTTCACCGCTTTTGGTCCGACAAGCCACTTCTAGGGTTTGGGAATGGGACGTTTCGTCGAACAGGCAAGATGCCTCTTCTAACAGGCAAGACGCCCGTTCTACGGCATTTGGGGCGATTATTTGGGATAGGGGGCGATTTATTAATTCTTCTTTGCTATAGCCAAATAGCTCTTCGCAAGCTCGATTAACTGTTTTAACAATCCCGGAATTTGAAGTAACTAATAAAGCATCGGCGGTGGATTCTATAACTTGTTCTAGATAAGACTTTGTAGCGGTTAATTCTTCTAATAAAAAATAAGCGTCGTTTCTCGACTGTACCAGTTCTTGTCTTAATAACATTCTTTCCGTACCATCTTCTAAAAAGACGAAGAAGCGATTTTTTAACTCTTCTTCTTCCTCTTGGCAACCGACAATCGATATGTCTAGATACAGGTTTTCCCCCGCCTTTTCTCGATTAATTCCTTTCAACTCAAAGGCTTCTGTATCTTCTTCTAAAATTGTCGTTAAAGTATCTTCTAGTCCTATAAATTCGGGAAAACTTAAGCGAATATCTCTGCCTACTTTTAACTCTTCTGGCGATTCGGCAAAATTAGCCGCTCCCCAAGATTTTTCAACGATAACTAAATCTTTATCCAGGGTTAAATATTCTATATGGCGGGGTGCTAATAGTTTTTTTAATAATTTATTCATTTAGCAA
>CAZSTZ010000091.1:19722-20899 GCA_964609515.1 uncultured bacterium
GCTGCTGCTTGCTCTATCATTTGTTGGGAAATTAAGTGAAACATTTCGTCAACATTTTCGCCCGTTTTCGCTGACGTAGAATAGGTTGCTATTACTTGCTCTGGTTGTTCTTTTTTGACATTTTCTAATAGTAATTGCACCTTTTCTGGCTCTATCAAATCTGCTTTATTCAAGGCAAAAATAGCTATCCCTTTCGGATTTACAGATAAAAACAGTTGGAGTCTTTCGGTGCAATTATCTATGGTTTCCTGACGGGTGACGTCTGCAGCAATAATCGCGCCGCTGGCTCCTTGTAAATAACTGGGAGCGATCGCCTTAAATTTAGTATGACCTTCTAAATCCCAGATTAAAAGCTGGACGCTTTTTTCTTCTGACAAATCAACTTTCTTCCGTGAAATTTTCACTCCCACCGTTGAGAGATATTTATCGCTAAACTGACGGTCGACAAACCGACGAATGAGGCTAGTTTTACCTACCCCAAAATCGCCTACCAAACAAATTTTCTTCGATATTGTCGTCATAATTATTTATTTTGCACCCGGTTCGAACGGTTCAAAAAGTACGCACCTAGATAATAGTAGCGGTTGGTTAGATTCGACACCTGGGGGAGGGTTAGCACTACCGCTTACTTCCAGTCGTCGGGCATCGACTCCTTCTTCCACCAGGGCATCTCGCACCGCTTCCGCCCGTTGGAGGGCCAACTGTTGGTTGGTTTGAGGGTTGCCCGCGCGATCGCTATAACCGTTTATTTTTAGGTGTTTCTCGGGATATTGGCTGAGAAATTCCTCAATTTGGGCGATCGTCTCTTGGTAAGCCGGTTTTAATTGGGCAGAATTAGGATCGAAGTAGATGCGGGTTTCTAGAGTCAGGGGACTTAATTTAATCGTACTGACAACGGACTTCACCCCTGGAATTTGTTCTAATTCTCGGACAATTGTTTGAGATTGGGCCATGTCCGTCACCGTTCCTTCTGCGGTGACTTTTCCTTCTGCGTATTCTGTAACCACCGACACGCCCTTAATTTGATTTAAGGCCCCCGTCACCCTTTCAACCGCCATCGTTACCTGTTCTGGAGCGACGGGGACTTCTACTGCCACTATTTTATTATCTAACTCCAGGTTTGGGGCCGCTTTTTTGGCTATTTCTTCCGCTTCTTGCCGCAAGCGCTGGTTGGGCA
>CAZSTZ010000091.1:20999-24406 GCA_964609515.1 uncultured bacterium
TTTGGGCGGGGTATTAACTACTTCCATTAGCGCTTCTAAAAGTTGCTTAACTTCTTCCGGTACGCTGTCGGGGTCTCCTTCAAATTCTTCTATGGGGCGACCGTATTTAAGGATAATCGTACTGACAGTATCCCGCATTTTTTTAATAAAATCTTTTTTGGGATCTCCCTTAACTACTACTGCTAAATAGAAGTAACCGGCCACTTCAAGAATTATTTTCGAGTCCCCATATTCAATCTCGTTTAATTCTGAAACTTCCCCAGATTGAGCGATACAATCGTTAACGAAACTGCGGATAGCTGTCAGCATTCCCGCCACCATTTCCGACTCCAATCTTTCCCTGCCTGGATGCTGTGCTTCGGAAACTATTAACCCAGAACCTTTATGAATTAAAAAGATAGCTTGCACGGTAAAGTGCATTACTTCCGAGAGGATTAATTCTGCCTCGGAAACTCCTCGAACTTTAGCGCGGACTTTGCGACGAAATCCGTCCATGCTTACAGCTTTAGCTATTTTGTCGTTAATCTCTTGAATTGCTTCTGCCATGTATCGGGAAATGGTACTGCCTATGACTGGATAAAGAGCATCTACCATCGCGTCTCTTTCTAAGGTAATTTGTTCTTTAATCGCTCTGCCCATTTCGGGAGCGATCGCCTCGGCAATTTCGTTTCTATCTATTTTAATTTGTTCTCTAATAGCCTCCCCTATTTCCGGTCCTATAGCCCTGGCAACTTCTTTGGGCGAAGTTCTAATTTGTTCGGTAATTGCTGCTGGTAATAAAGGAGCAATGGCATCGATAATTGACCCTTTATCGTCCTTGGTTTTCTTCTGAATCATCCGGTCGATTATCGGAGCTAAAGCATCTACCATTGTCTCCCGCCCCAGTCTAATTTGTTCTTCCACTGCTGCTGCTATTTCTGGTGCTATTGCTTTGGCAAATTCTTTGGGAGATTTTTTAATTTGGGAGGTAATGGCCGGTGCCATCAAAGGTGCCATTGCCCTTACCATTCCTTCTTGGTCTTCTAGAGTTTTTCTCTCTATGGCTTCGTCGATAATTGGAGCGATCGCCCAGGCTACTTCTTGTTTGGCCTCTGCTATTTTTAAACTCAATAATTCGGCAATTAACGGCAGCATTAAATTAGTCAATTCTTGAGGGTCGGATATTTTACGTTGAAGAATTGTTAATTTCTCTTCCAATTCGATATTGAGTTCTTTAAATTTGTCCATTTCCGGCCCCATCAGAAGATTCTGTAAAGACATAAAAGCATCGTCTTCAGCGGCGCTATTTACAGCAGCATCCGCAGGTTTATTTACTGTTATTTCTTTACTTTCTGCTACTGGAGTTTTGGGAGCTTGTTCGGATTTATCTGCGGTTATTTTCTGGATGCGTGTTTCTGGTATCGATGCAGTTTTCTTGCTCTGGTTTTTGCCAATAACAATCTCCTCTGTTTTTGGCATACCAACGGTTTTTTCTTCGACAATCTTTTCGATATTTATCGATTTCTCTTCTGGGGATGTTTCTGAAGATTTGCTTGTCTTTTCTGCTGTTTTTTTAGCTTCTGGTTGTGGGGTCGATAAGAGATTAAATAATGCCGATATGGCCTCTAGTTCTGCCTTTTCATCCCTTGGAGGGGCTACTTTCTCTTCTTTATTTTTCGGGTTTTGCTTCGGGATTTCTCCAGGTTTTTTAGAATTATCCCTGGATACTCGTTGCGACTTCTCTTTTTTAAGATGCGCTTTTTTCTCGGTTTTTTCTACCTTTTTCCTTTCTTTTGACTCCGAAGTTTCCCCAGGTTTTTCAGTTTCCCTTTCTTCCACTAAGACATTAAATATTCCTCCTAGTAAGTCTTGCGTTTCTGCTTGTTGTTTGGCGATTTCTTTAGAGATTTGCTGTTTTTGTAATGTTTCTTTATAAGTGGAACGTCTGACTCGGGTTTGCCCCCCATCGAGAATATCGACAACCGCATCCTTAGCATCGGGAAACCACGCACTATTTTTACCAGTTGTTTCTTTTTTTGGAGATGGTTTAGATTGTGGAGATTTAGGCGATCGCTCTTTATTCTTTAATTCATCTTTCTGCTGTTTTGGCGGCTCTAATTTCTCTTTTTTCCTTACAGATTTTTTCCCATTTTCTAGGGAAGAGATTTTTGGGTTTTTCTCTTTCCTCGGAGAAGACTCAAAGAGTGGAGACTCTTCGAGTTTCTCCGGCATTGATGGCGATTTTTCCGAAGCATCCAAACTACCACCTACCCCATCATCTGCATCTTGTTCGGAAGCTGTGGATTTCTGCTGATTTTTTGACCCTGAATTAACAATATTTAACTCAGCCATCAGACTCAATAAAGCATCAAGCTGAGACGCTTCTGCATTTTCTTGTACAGATTTTGGCGGTTGGTTTTTATTAGTTGGATTTTCCTTCGGTAAAGCCATCTGTTGCTATCCTTATTGTTGACGACGTTGGGGTAAAAGAACTTCCGGTTCGATATTACTTTCCGCTACTTCTTTTAGTTCTGGCACGAATTCAGTGCCCTTTAACCTCATACCTAATTCAAACAAAATCTCTGCCATATCGTCGCGAGCGACCTTTTCATCTCGCAACACGGAAAAGCGCCTAGTGAGTTCTTCAAAAACTTGATTTTTGAGAGTGCGGACATCTTCTTGCAACCTATCTCGCGTTTGAGAAAGTTCGTCGCGAATTGAGTTGGTCTGCTTATCTAATGCTTCGTCGAGGGCTTCCAAGTTCGTAGAAAATTTACGATTTACTCGGTCTACTTGTTGCCGAATATCTGCTGTTTCTTCTTGGGTGTTTAAGTTGAGAGTTTTGAACTTTTTCTCCAGAGCTTCTACTGACGCCCGCATCTCTGTAGAGAGGACTGTTTTTACTTGCTCGGTGCGGTCTTGGATTTCTTCTTGCAGCATTGATAAGTCAGATTCTAGTTTATCAAAGCGGGTTTCAAAATCCCTTAGTTGAGAGCCTAAAATAATATCGCGAATTTGGTCTATATTTCCTAACCTGTCGCGCATTTCTTCTTTGGTTAAATCTGCCATTCTTTCTCCTTTTATTTGCAAAAATTGTCAGGTTTAGAGCTATTTGGATAACTTATTCTACCCAAAGTCTAACACCAGTTAGGCAGTTTTTCGCAGAGAAGCCGGATGTCCCACCAGGGGCGATCGCCTTCATCGATTATCACAAAAAAATGGCCATCCTTGTCCGAACCAACTCGTACTCAGAACGAGTAGTAGGACGCGCACCGCGCACCAACATCTTATAAGCACGAAGATGTAAGAAACCGGGTTTTGCAGAAATTACCGGGTTTCTGGCGGGCGAGGAACGCTTTTTCTAGTAGGAGAAGCACCGCGCACCATCGTCGAGTAAACTGAAATTGGTTTAAGTTTTTTACTCGGTT
>CAZSTZ010000092.1:0-24326 GCA_964609515.1 uncultured bacterium
AAGAGGGCGATCGTTGCCAAAGAACCCATACCAAAACCGGCGGTTCGTTTTTCCGCCGCCTGGTAGTAGCCCCAGGCAAACAAAATTCGCCCCCCGATCCAAACCCCTCCAATAACTGCTGCCCACACCGGGCTAACAAACAGGGAGAATAACCACAGGGCGGGCAGAAATAAAATTAATTGTTCGACAGTATTTTGTTGGACTCGTACCACCCGTTCAAAATTTGGGTCTCCGGTCATCTGGGGCGGGGTGATTTTGTATTTTGCTCTAGCCCTACCCACGTTAACGGTCAAGACGAAATAGACCAATAAGGCAGAGACGGTGACTAAGCTTGGCCACAGAATTGTTTTTGATTCGAGCATCTGGATTGAGATTATAGATGTTTTTGAGTTTTTCCTCTTAAAAACATCATAATCGACTGGGGCACTTTTGGCAAATCGCGCTCCGCGATTACTACCAACTGGCTAACAACCCATTTATTTTTGCAGCAATTTGTAATAAAAACCTTGGGGAAAATCTATATTTCTATATTTTTTATAATTAACAATAACGTCCCAGAGAAAATCGACCAATTCCGAAGCAGTCGCCATCATTTCATAACTTAACTCTGGATTGTTATCGAACTGAATTCGACATCTAATTAAATCGGAAGGTAACGAACTGCTGCCCGACCAAGTAGCAACAAAAGGGATATTATCAGCCCCTATAATTTGTCTTTCTCCTTCTAAATGACCCTGTTGGTAAAGACCCATTGCCAAGGGCAGATATTTGCGTTTTTTATTGTTAAAATAAGGCAGAAAAATGCCAACTAACTGAGTTGGGGCAGGTTTAATACTGTCAAGGCTGGTCGTGGCTTGCTTTGAATTTACGGTTACAGTTTGAGTGGCTACCATTTTTTTGCTCTCCTTTCTAGTGTCTTTTCAAAGTTTTTTAGCAGAAACCAACCTCTTATAAATTGCTTATTCCCTATTCCCTATTCCCTATTCCCCATTCCCTATTCCCTATTCCCAATTACGCAATTTTTGCCTTGATTCTGGCGATAAATTCATGGTAATCCATAACTGGTTTAGCAATATAGCCATCGGCACCGCTAATTTTGATAAAATGTTCGGCATCGTTTTCCGTGCCCAAGGCTGTTACCAAAATAATAGGTACATTTGCAGTTTTGGGATCTGCCTTTAACATTTTGGTAATTTCTATACCGTTAATCGGTTTTCCTTCGTAAAAACTATTATCCAAGCAAATATCCATCAGAATAACATCGGCCTGTCTGGAACTGGCAAGATGCATAACTTCTTCGACATTTTCGCTATGCTGGGCATTAAAACCGCCCCGCTTGGTGAGAATTTTTCTAAAAATTTGCCAATTAGTAGGGTTATCTTCTACAACTAGAACTGTATTCATAAAACCTCTTTAATCCATCTGGTTAATTCAACTGCCTTAATTATTATCTTCCTACATCATCGGGGGAATCCGCAATAGGATAAGTTCAGGAATTTAGCTAGGAGAACTAATGCCAAAAACTGAGATAAGATAAAAAAAGATAGAAAAAGATGGAAAAGTTCTGGTTGACGAAAGCATCAACATTTTTACAACAATTAAGGCCATGAACTTTGAAGAAGCTTTCCGTTTTGCGGACCGAATGGCGATCGCCAAAACGGGGAAACACCTGAACGACGTCCAGAGGGCCGTAATCTGGGGAACTTGGCAAGGACAGAAATATGCGGAAATTGCCCAAGATTACCATTGCACTCCCGAATACCTCAAACAAGATGTGGGCCCTAATCTCTGGAAGTTGATTTCCGAAGCATTGGGAGTTAAGGTCAACAAAAAGAACTTTAAGACAGTCCTCGAACTCCACTACTCCCAACCTCCGCCCCCATCTTTCTACTCTCTTCCTAGCAATGGCCAAGGTATCGACTGGGGCGAAGCACCCGACGTCCCGTTTTTTTATGGCCGCAAAGCAGAATTGCTCCAACTAGAAAAATGGGTAGTTTGGGAGGGGGCGCGAGTGGTGGCGCTTTTGGGCATGGGCGGCATTGGCAAGACGACTTTATCAGTAAAATTAGCGGAAGAAATTCAATATCATTTTGATTTTGTTTGCTGGCGATCGCTGAGAAATTCCCCTCCTTTACCAGAGATTTTAACTGACATAATTCGTTTTATTAGTAACAGTCACGACGACAGTTTACCGGAACACTTAAACCGTCAAATTTCCCGACTAATAGAATTAATGCGCTGCCATCGCTGTCTGATAATTTTAGACAATATCGAATCAATTCTCCAACCAATAAATTTAGCCGGACGCTATTACCCCGGTTATGAAAATTACGGAGAACTATTCAAGCGTCTTGGCGAAACTAACCATCAAAGTTGTTTGATTTTAACCAGTAGAGAAAAACCTAAAGAAATTGCTACTTTAGGCAGTAATAATCCTAAAGTGCGCTGCTTGCAATTGAGAGGTTTAGAAGATGCGGACTGTCAAGAAATATTCTCGGCAAAAGGTTTATCTATTTCCGCAGAAATTTGGCAGCAATTGGTAGGACGTTATGCGGGGAATCCTTTAGCTTTAAAAATCGTTACTACCACCATCCAAGATTTATTTGGAGGTAATATTGCCGATTTTTTAGAACATATAGAAGACGGCATCGCAGTTTTTGGAGATTTGAGCGATTTATTAGAACAACAATTAGCTCGCCTCTCAAATTTAGAAATGGAAATAATGTATTGGTTGGCAATTAATCGCGAACCAATTTCCATCGCCGAATTACAAAAAGATATTATCTCTCCGGTTTCTCCTACGGAATTAATCGAATCTTTAGAATCTCTAACCAGGCGATCGCTCGTCGAAAACAACTCGGGTAAATTCACCCAACAACCGGTTGTAATGGAATATACCCTCAAACAATTAATCGAAAAAATCGTCACAGAAATCGATACAGAAAACCCACAATTATTCAGAACTCACGCCCTCGTAAAAGCCCAAGCAAAAGACTACATTCGCGAAAGTCAAATCCGCGTAATTCTCCAACCAATCGCCCAAAAATTAGCAAATATTTATAGATTCGCCGACAAATTAGAAACCAAAATCAAACAAATATTATCCAGACTAAAAAACTCCAGAGAATTTCCCGGTTATGGAGGAGGCAATCTGATTAATTTGTGCGATCGCCTCAAAATAGACCTCAGCAATTATGACTTTTCAGAGCTGCCAATTTGGCAAGCATACCTCCAAGACATGACCTTACATAACGTCAATTTTGCCGGTGCCGACTTATCCAAATCCGTATTTGCTAAAACATTAGGAAATTATCTGGCAGTAGCTTTCTGCAATAACGAAAAATTCGCAACCGCCGACGCAGAAGGTCGCATCTTTTTGTGGCAAGTAACAAACGCCCAACAATTACTCGCCTTTGGGGATGGCATCGGTGCGGTGAGAGCTATAGTTTTTAGTAGAGACGGCAAAATCTTAGCCACTGGAGGAGACGATCGCATTATTAGACTGTGGGATACTGCCACCGGAGAATGTATCGATAAATGGGAAAGACATAGCGATCGCATCAACTGTATCGACTTCAGCGCCGACGGAGAACTACTCGCCAGCGGCAGCGACGACGGCAGCGCCAAATTGTGGGTTCTTAATTCGGGGCAATGCCTGAAAAGCCTAGAAGCTCATACCTCAGCAGTTCGCAGTTTGAGTTTTAGCCCCGAAAAAAACCTCCTGGCAACTTGCGGCGACGACCAAACGGCAAAACTTTGGAATGCCGACGCGGGGGAATGTCTCTCTACTTTTATTAGCAATACCAGTTTAATTTTGGCCGTGGGGTTTGTCGAAGACTGGGAAGAGGAGGAGGAGTGGAGAGCGATCGCCTGTAGCAGCGACGATCGCACCGTGAGATTGTGGGACATCGAAACCGGAGAATGCGCCGGCATTCTCGAAGGTCACGCCGACGGAGTGTGGGAAGTAGCTTTTAGCGCCGACGGTCGTCACCTCGCTACCAGCAGCGACGATCGCACGGTAAAACTCTGGGAAACCCATAGCAGCACTTGTATCAAAACCTTATTTGGGTTTGAAAGTCAGGTATGGTCGGCAGCTTTCAGCCCCAACGGCGAATTGCTGGTAACGGGCAACGTCGAAAGAATCGTGCAGTTGTGGGATGTGGCGGCAGGTAGGCGTCTGAGAAGTTTGCGCGGTCATACCCATCAGGTTTGGTGTTTTGCTATAAGTCCTGGAGGGGAAATTATAGCTACCGGTAGCGACGATCGCCTCGCGAGATTGTGGGATGCCAGGGCCGGTCGCTGTTTGAGAAGTTTGCGCGGCCATCAGGAGTGGGTGTGGTCCATCGCTTTTAGTCCCGATGGGGAGTTTTTGGCAAGCTGCAGTTACGATCGCTCGGTTAAACTGTGGAAGGTTGAGACTGGGGAATGCTTGCAGAGTTTCCTGGGTCATAGCGATCGGGTACAAGCGCTCGCTTTTAGTCCCAACGGGCAAATTTTGGCAAGCGCTAGCGATGACGGAACGATTAAACTTTGGGATGTGAGGGGGGGAGAATGTCTCCACACTCTGACCGGACATACTCGCTGGGTGGTGGCGATCGCTTTTAGTCCCGACGGTCGTTTTCTGGCAAGCGGCAGTCAGGATCGAACTCTTAAACTTTGGGATGTCAAGAGTGGGGCATGGGTGAAGAGTTTCGAGGAAGGGGGCGATCGGGTTCGCTATCTTGCTTTTAGTTCCGGCAAAAATGCAGAAATGGTTCTCGCTAGTTGTAGCGAGGATCGGGTTGTTAAATTATGGAGTGTAAGCAGCGGACAATGTGTCAAAAGTTGGCTTTGCCCCAGAGAGGAAGTTCGCGGCCTTTGTTTTGAGTCGGGCGATCGACTTTTGGTAACTGCCAGCGAGGAACTAGAGGTGGAGCTGTGGGATGGCGATCGCCAAAAATGCTTGCAGGTTTTCTCCGGCCATCAAAGTCCCGTTTGGTCCGTACATTTAAACGACAATGCCCAATTTTTGGTCAGCGGCAGTCACGATCGCCAAATCAAAATTTGGGACGTTAATAGTGGGGAATGTCTGAAAACTTTCAGAACCGATCTGCCTTACGATGGTATGAATATTAGCGAGGTTCGGGGGATAACTGCTGCGGTGAAGGCTACTCTTAAGGGTTTGGGGGCGATCGAGCGGTAAGTAATTAATAATTAACAATTATCTCAGAAACCCGGAATTTCTGTAAAAACCGGGTTTCTTAACTGCTTCTCTAATGCCTTTTGTCAACGATCTGCTGCTTCTTCATCAAATCTTTACATACGAGCTACTGCTTTTCTATTACACTAAAAGTGCAGATCGTAATTAACCCTCTTCTCCGTAGATTTACGGAAGTTCCTAGCCAGCATTATTCGAGCTGGCTCTAACGCAGAGTCAGGGCGCATTTATTAGACTTCTTCCAAAAGTCAGGCAATAGGCAATAGTCAACAGGCAAAAGTAAGAGTTTTTGAAGAAAAATAGACTCAAAAAGAATTTTTTTTGACTTTTGCAAGAGGTCTATTTTATTAAGTACGGAAAACTCAATATTATTACTGGGACTGCGAGAGCTTAATCCTTTGGTTAGCAAAAGAAACAGCAAAATTGATAGGGCGGGAAGGGGTGGATAACAAAACTGGGGGCCCTGGCTATGATTAATTCTAATTCCCATAATTTGAAGAACTACAATCGCAAATATTCCTTAGAAGAGCAGTTGCTTTACGACGCCATGCAAGCTCTAGCTAAGGAAGATTCTGTTGCTAAAATAATCGATGACTTTCGCAGTATTTTTATTGAGGGTAAGGGCGAAGTTAATACTCAATTATGGCAGGCCATATCTAAACTCGTTGACTCCGATGGTATCGATGCCGAGTTTAATTTTATTATCAATAGAAGTTGCTACATTTTAATTAATAATTGGCTGCAAAATCCCAAGCTACAAGGGGCAATTTCACAATTCATAGACTGTTTTGAGGAAATTCCGACGAGGGTTCCTTCTTCTTGGACGGAACAGCGTTTGCGCACTCTCTATCGTAATTTTATTAATAGCGAACAATATTTAGCCTTGCGACGGTTGGCTCATGTATTTCGTCATAAGGTAGTAGCAAAAAATGAGGAGATTTCTAAAGAAAAACCTTTAGAGAGTTTTATAGAACGCTATCCTTTTATGTATCCCCATAGTTGTTTAACGGATAACAGTAGCGATCGGGAACGACAAGAAATTAGAATCATAACCAACCAAGCCCAAGAACAATACCAAAGGGATGTAGCTAATTTTATTAAACTGCAAAAACAACCCAATTTCTCTAACGAGGTTAAAAATCCTACTCTCCTCAGTAACCAAGAATTTAACCTCGCTTTAGAACATTTTACAGGCAAAGTTGATGGGTTTAATACTTTAAAAGATTTAGCCGAAAAGTTTCTCGCCTTTTGTCGCAAATTGCGCTCTTATCGTAGTTTTAAAGAAGGTTTGTACGAATATCTAACCGTCTCCATCGACCCCAAATACGGTAAAGGTCAATTTAGCAATAAATTATACAAGCAGTTACAAAATACTTTGCCTCATAACGACAGTCAAAAACCTAGCGAATTTCTCTTTGTGGGCACTTGCAGAAGGTTATTAGACTTTCTCGTAGTCGAGAGTCTCGAACAGCCAAAACATTACGTTTTTTACGACCTTATTAATAACCTTGGCAGTGTTTTTACTATCGGTCTTTTGTTAAAAATAGTCTTATTTTGCCCCAAAGTAAAACCTTATTTAGAACAGCGCTTTGCGATTTTATTCCAACACTATCAAAGCTGGACCAAAAACCAAGTTTGGTGGTTCGTAGAATCTATGGAAAATCTCAATTTAGCATTAGCTGTTAATTGTTAATTGTTGATTGTTAATTGATTAATCTTTCCCAACTCAAAATAGTTTCGTTTTTCCACCGCAATAATTGACTGACATGACTGCCAATTATTCCCGGCATTCCTATCGATTTTCGCGGGGCAACCGTCGCCAAACTAATCGCAGTTTCTACGTCGCAAATTCCCCATTTAACTAAGTTTTGAACTCCCACTAATAAAGGCAGCGTCGTACCTGCTAAAGTTCCATCCGCCAGTCTGGCAGTTCCATTTTTTACTTCTATTTCTCTCTCGTCCCAAGGATATTTTCCGTCTGGAAGTCCCAAAGGTGCTAAAGCGTCGCTGACTAGAAAGATTCCTTGGTCGTATTCGCTAGCTTTTAATAATATTTTAATCGCAGTTGGACTGACGTGCTGACCGTCTGCGATTAAACCGCAGGTTACGTTACAATTCATTATGGCCGCCCCCAACAAACCGGCTTGACGGTGATGCAAACTCGGCATCGCGTTAAAGGCATGAGTTACCATCGACGCGCCTTGATTAAAGGCTTTTTCTGCTTCTTTTTCTGTCGCTAAAGAGTGCCCCAAACTAACAGTTATTCCCAAGTTTTTTAAGTAGGGAATTACTTCCCCAGTGGGGTCTAATTCTGGTGCTAATGTAATTATTTTTACTGCCCCGGCATAATCTCCTAAAACCCTCTTGAGATTTTCCACGGTTAATGGTAACAAGTGTTCTCTAGGATGGGCGCCTCGTTTGTCGGCATTGAGGAAGGGGCCTTCGAGGTGGATGCCGAGGATTTTCGATCCCCCCCCCGCCCCCCTTGAAAAGGGGGGGGCCGGAGGCGAGCCCTCCCCCGCCCGGTTCGATCCCCCCCCCGCCCCCCTTGAAAAGGGGGGGGCCGGAGGCGGACCTCCCTTATCAAGGGGGGAAATTTTCCGTAGGACAGGCATCTTGCCTGTCAACTCCCCTGTCGCGAAAGGGGCCAGGGTGGAGAGCGATCGCTGGATTTTCTCTACGGAGGCGGTGACGATGGTGGGCAAAAAGGCATCGATTCCTTGTTGCCATAAGTATTGACAAATCTTGTCTATTGTGGTAGTAGATGTAGGGTCGGCATCGGGAAAGGCCAAACCGAGGCCGCCGTTAATTTGCAAATCGACTCCTCCCAGAGATACCCAATCTCCAGCAACATCTAAGGTGTCGGATGACAGGCAAGATGCCTGTCCTACGGTTGGGATAATCTTTTCTATTTGGAGGCGATCGCCTACCAAAATATCCTGCAGTCCTCGATAACCCGGAACGCGAGCGTTTCTTATTTTCATATATATTAGCAAGAGACAAATTCAATTAAGATTGAACCATGAATATAGCTTTAAATACAGAACAAGAACGATTAATTTTATCGCAATTAAAAAAAGGTAAATATGAAACCCCAGAAGCAGTTATTAGCGATGCTTTAGATTTGTTTGCTGCCAGAGAAGCAGAAATAGAGCGTCTGAAATTGGAAGAATTACGTCAAAAAATCGCTGTTGGCACTCAGCAAATAGCTAGAGGTGAAGTAACAGATGGAGAAGTTGTTTTAGACAGAATTCAAGCTAAGATTAATCCAGAATATCGGCACAAAAATTTGTAGGGGTAAAGCCTGAGGGCGATTAATTTTAGGAAAAATCGTTCGATTATCTTTCCGAATGCGGATGCCCCCTCCCACCGTTAACCTTTTTGTTATTAAGATGTTTTGATTTGCCCAAAAACCAAAAAACGGGAGCAAGTCAGTTTTGTAATTTTTCTCTCTCGATAATTTCATACTCATGACGAGTACTCGTGACGAATACTCAAATAAAAAGCGGTTTTTTTGAGTATGAGTACTCGTCATGAGTACTCGTCATGAGAAAATAAATATGCAAAACTGACGTGCTCCCCAAAAAACTTATTTGACGCTTTTTTGGGAGATTACGGTAGATCGAAACGATTAAATTCTGCTCTTAATTTTTCTAACTAGGGAAGATCGTCTCGTTCTTTCCAAATTCCTTTAGCTTGCTGCATTAAATCCAAGGGTTTTTTCTGCTGGTAACTTTTAATTAATTCTCGTTCTAATTTTCCCGTAATTAGAGAAATTTCTCTCATGGCGTCTTGATGTTTTTCCATACAATTAACAATTAACTACTAACAATTAACCAATGACAAATCCAGAAATAGGTATTATTATGGGCAGCGATTCCGACCTGCCCACCATGAAAGAAGCGATCGCTATCTGCGAAGAATTTGACGTGGCCCACGAAGTCGCCATAGTCTCCGCCCATCGCACCCCCCAGAGGATGTTTGAATACGCCCAAACCGCCCATCAACGAGGACTAAAAGTCATAATTGCCGGGGCAGGAGGAGCGGCCCACCTGCCGGGAATGGTAGCATCTCTGACTCCCCTCCCAGTAATAGGAGTACCGGTGGCCTCCCGTCACTTGCAGGGAGTTGATTCCTTATATTCCATAGTTCAGATGCCCGGGGGCATACCCGTAGCGACGGTGGCCATAGGCAACGCTAAAAATGCAGGTTTGCTGGCCGTGCAAATCTTAGCATCCCAGAGGCAGGAGCTTTTGGAGCGAGTTTTAGAATATCGGGGGAATTTAGAGCGATCGGTCTTGGAAAAACAGGCCAAATTAGAAGATATCGGCTACCGGGAATATTTAACATAAATTAAAGAAAAATGCAAATAAGCTTGTAAGTGTTTGTGGGAGGGAGTTTCGGCTAATTGCGGCTAGTACGGCTAGGGGCTCGTAGGGGCAAATTGTAAACTGCGATACAGAATAACAGACACAAAATTGATGCAATCTTGATGTTTCAAAAACTAGGTATTTAGTCTTTACGATGACCTTTAGAGTAAAAGTTAGCAGAAGAAAAAAGAGTAAAAGACCGTTATTCTATCCTGAATATCGGCGCTCTTTACAACCAAGTGCAATTATTAATCGGTTGAAGCAAAATGGATTTTCTCCGAGCTTAATTGCCTGTATTCCTCTCACATTTATGATTATTGTCGCCTGGGCGGGAGCGGCATCAGCCCAAGACGGAGAATTATCTGCGGCAGATGTCCAAGGTGCTTTAAATGCAATTTGGGTATTAGTAGCCTCAATTTTAGTCATATTTATGAATGCCGGTTTCGGAATGTTGGAAACCGGCTTTTGCCGCCAGAAAAATGCGGTGAATATTCTGGCAAAAAACCTGATCGTATTTGCCCTGGCTACTATGGCTTTTTGGGCCATCGGCTTTTCGATCATGTTCGGCGGCGACAACCCCTTTATCGGTGGAGGTGGCTGGTTTTTAAGCAGCGAAAACCCCGGGACTTACGGTCTAGAGCCGTTTCCTGCAGGTTTGCCGATACCAGTATTCTTCCTCTTCCAGGCAGCCTTCGCGGGAACCGCCGCCACTATCGTCTCTGGGGCCGTTGCCGAAAGAATTGAGTTCGTGGCTTTTTTGCTGTTCAGCCTCTTAATCACCGGTGTTGCTTACCCCATTACCGGCCATTGGGTGTGGGCCGCAGATATCGGCTGGCTGAGTAAGATGGGTTTTGCAGATTTTGCCGGTTCCACGGTGGTTCACTCCGTCGGCGGTTGGGCGGCCTTGATGGGGGCGGCTATTTTGGGGCCACGCATTGGCAAATATGAAAATGGCGAACCTCGGGCTATTCCGGGGCATAACATGAGCATTGCTACTCTGGGATGCCTGATTTTGTGGATCGGCTGGTTTGGTTTTAACCCCGGTTCCGCATTAGAAGCCAGCAAAGATGTTCCTTATATTGCCGTAACCACTAACTTAGCTGCAGCCGCAGGTGGGATTGCCGCTACGATTACTTCTTGGGTGAAAGATGGTAAGCCCGATTTGTCCATGGTCATCAACGGCATTTTGGCAGGCTTGGTGGCAATTACGGCGGGATGCAATGTCGTTAGCTATTTGAGCGCGGTTATTATCGGTGCAGTTGGTGGAGTTATTGTCGTTTTCTCGGTGGGTTTGTTTGACAAAATTCAAGTTGACGATCCAGTGGGCGCTACCTCGGTTCACTTGGTAAACGGTGTTTGGGGCACTCTGGCTGTGGGGATTTTCGGAGGAGCTAATTTCTTCGTCCAGCTTTTGGGCATTCTCTCCGTTGGCGGCTTTACGGTTTTACTTAGCACTATCTTCTGGTTGGCCCTGAAGGCAACGGTGGGCATCCGGGTTCATGCAGAACAAGAATATGAAGGATTGGATATTGCCGAACATGGCATGGAAGCTTATAACGGTTTCGTGAAAGAGGCCCCGAGCGTTTTTAGTGGGGCTACTTCGATGCCTGCTAGCATGGGTAGGAAGGAATAGACTTCGCCGCAGTTGTAGGCCTGCATGCAAGAGGCATGCAGGCATGCATTTAATAGTTTTTGAGGAAAAACATATTAAAAAAGATTTTCCTTGTTGATTTTGTCTGAAAAAGCCCGGCATCGAGCCGGGCTTTTTAATGGTCAATCGATCTCGCACCAACATGGGCGAGTATGGTGTGAGGCTTCTCGACTTTTAGCTAAAATGGGATAATTGACGGTCCATCTATCCTGTTGCTTTCGCTTCAGGTAACATGTTTTCTAGGGAATGCCACGCACGCTCCTATACCCTCAACGCCCTGCGATTACTTGCCCTCCGGGGAGTTTGAACAATCTTTTTACGGTCCGAGAAGGGCAGGCATTTGTCCCTAATTTTCTTATAGTAACAAATTACGACGAATCTTGTCGTCGCGTCGTTTTTCCGCCCCGAACCAAAGTTACGGGGCGTGACCTTACTCCCGAATTTTATTCGTGTTTAGTTCTTTTAAGAGTGTTAAGCGTTGGTGGCTTTGGCTATCTGTGGCCGGCAACGCGCTATTAATAACGATGGTGGCGATGTTGGCTTTATCGGAGTACCAGCTAACAGATGATTCCCCTGCTACTGCTTCTACCGCTACTAATAGCCTTCAAGAAAAAAGGCCAACTGGCAAAAGGCAATCTCTAAAAAACACAACTATCAGGCCAGGGTTGGCCGGAGAAGATGTGTTACTGCTGGCAAGACAAGACCAGTGGACTTATCAACAGTGGGTCCAACAGCTTCGGCGAGAAGCGATCGCCGCAGCTAACAACCGTCCCCCACGATTGACGGTTTTGGCTGGAGATTCTTTGACTCTGTGGTTCCCGGTTCAACTGCTGCCAGAGGAACGCAGTTGGCTCAATCAAGGTATTTCGGGAGAAACGTCTTCTGGCCTTTTGAGGCGGTTGTATGTCTTTGAAGACACTAGGCCGGAAACTATTTTTGTGATGATTGGCATTAACGACCTGGTTCGCGGCTACGATGACGAGACGATTCTCGACAATCAACGACAGATTATCCGCGAACTGCTAAGGGCTCATCCTACCAGTCAAATTGTGCTCCAATCGATTTTGCCCCATAGCGGCAATAAGGCAACCTGGGAGAATAGCGATCGCCTTTTGGATATCCCTAACAGTCGCATCCGCCAGCTAAATCTTCGACTGAAGGCCATCGCTGACTTCGAGGGAGCGTTTTTTTTGGACCTACATCCCCTCTTTGCTACTCCCACTGGTTTCCTACGACCGGAATTTAGTACGGACGGTCTCCATTTGAACGAACGAGGTTATCTCGTCTGGCGGACGGCGATTAAATTATACAGTCAGATAAAGTTGGAGGAACCGGAATAATTAATAATTAACAATTAACAATTTTGCTTTAGAATTTAATAGACTTTATTTTTTTTAAAGGAGCTTATGGATACTAAGGCTTTTACTAGGGCCCTGAAAAAATCTGAGAATTACAACCGCAGGGGGTTCGGTCATCAAGCAGAAGTTGCGGAAACGATGCAGTCTGCTTACCAAAGCAGTCTCATCCAGAAAATTCGCGAAAATAATTATGTCTTCCAACGGGGCGAGGTGACGATTAAGCTGGCGGAGGCTTTTGGTTTTTGCTGGGGGGTGGAAAGGTCGGTGGCCATGGCTTATGAAACTCGGGAACATTTCCCGGGGGATAAGATCTGGATTACTAATGAGATTATTCACAATCCTTCGGTGAACCAGGATATGAAGGATATTAATATTGGTTTTATCCCAGTAATTGATGGCGAGAAGGATTTTTCTGTGGTGGGCAGCGCGGAGGTGGTAATTTTGCCTGCTTTTGGTGCTAGCGTTGGGGAAATGCAGTTATTGAACGATAAGGGTTGCAAGATTGTCGATACTACTTGCCCTTGGGTTTCTAAGGTTTGGAATACGGTTGAAAAGCATAAGAAAAAGCAGTTTACTTCGATTATTCACGGGAAGTACAAGCACGAAGAAACTGTGGCGACCAGTTCTTTTGCCGATAAGTATTTGGTGGTGTTGAATTTGGAAGAGGCGGAGTACGTCTGCGATTATGTTTTAAATGGAGGCGATAAAACTGAGTTTTTGGTTAAGTTTAAAAACGCTTGTTCTTCTGGTTTTGACCCGGATAAGGATTTGGAAAGCGTGGGTATTGCCAATCAAACTACGATGTTGAAAACGGAAACGGAACAGATTGGCAAGTTGTTTGAAAAAACGATGATGAAAAAGTACGGACCGGATAAACTTAACGAACATTTCCACAGTTTTAATACTATCTGCGATGCCACCCAAGAACGTCAAGATGCGATGTTGGGTTTGATGGAGGAAAAGTTGGATTTGATGTTGGTTATTGGCGGCTTTAATTCTTCTAATACTACCCATTTGCAAGAAATGGCAATTAGTAAGGGCATTCCTTCTTTTCATATCGATCGCCCCCAACGAATTTTATCTGGAAATCGCATCGAACATAAGCCTTTGGAAGGGGATATAGAGATAGCAGAAAATTGGTTGCCGGAGGGTAAAATTATTGTGGGGGTGACTTCCGGTGCTTCGACTCCAGATAAGATTGTGGAGGGGGCGATCTCGAAAATTTTTGAGTTAAAGGCAGCCCCGGTCGTTTAGTTTTGCTTGTTTGTAGCAATTAAGCGATTGCTACAAACAAATAAAGAGTTTCTGAGTTTTTACTTACTTTCGGGCCATGGCTAAAGTCCCCGCCTCTCCATCCAAAACAGCTTCCACCCCTACAGGTAAGGCAGCATTAACGCCATCGTGACCGAAAGGTAAATCCGAAACCACGGGCAAACCCAAGTCCCCAAAGCGATCGCGCAAAACCTCCTCTACCGTAAAACTGGGATAATTCGGACGGGCGGAAACGCAACGACTAAAACGCCCCAAAGCGATACCCTTAACCCCCTGAAACGCCCCCATCATCCGCCAGTGAGTCAGCATTCTATCTAATCGATAGGGAGCTTCTCCCACATCCTCAAAAGCCAAAATCGCTCCCTCCAGATTTTGATTATACTTAGTACCTAACAAAACGCTCCCTACCGTCAGATTGGCCGGCAGCAAAGTACCGCTCGCTTTACCTCCCCCCCAACCGACACCCTCTAAAGGAGCCACCGGACGACCTTCGAGCAAATCGAACAGCCGTTGTTGCGACCATTCCGGTTCCGCCGCCAGAGTAGTAAGTACCGGTCCGTGAACGCAGAAAACCCCCAACTGGCTAAACGTCCACAGCAAAGCAGTGATATCGGAAAAACCCACCAAGCATTTAAAGTCTGTTTCTACCTTATAGGTCCAATTTTCCAGCAAGCGAGTAGAACCGTAACCGCCCCTGGCACAAACTATACCGCGACAGGACTCGTCTTGGAAAGCCTCCTCCAATTGACGGCAGCGACCTTCGTCCGTACCCGCCAAATAACCCCACTGTTCCTCGTAACCCCCAGCAAATTCGAGGTTGTAACCGCGCGATCGCCAAATCTCAACCCCTTTATTAAAATTATCCAATTCCCGCAGGCAACCGCTAGGAGCGATTACCCGCACTAAATCCCCTCGTTTTAGCTCCATCATAAATCGTTCCTAGTAATCGCAAAGCGCGATTTTATATTATCTACCAACCCCAGCTCCTATCTGCGGCCTCGCATCCTCTTCCTCCGGTTCTATAACCGAGCCCGTTAAACCCGGATAAGGAAGTTCTAACTGCTGTAGTTCTGGTTCCACAGCAACAGGAATATCGGCACCGTTAATTATCGCCCCTAACAATCGAGGACCGGATTTAACCGACTCTTCCTCTTCATCATCCGAGCCCGTTAACTGCTCGATCGCCTCTGCCAACATCCCCGACATCGTATAAAAAGGTCGAGCCACCAACACAATTCCATCCGTCAGCGGTTCTAAACTAATCGCATCGTTATTGGCGCTCAAAGCAGGAGAGTCGATCGCCACCAAATCGAAACGATGCCTTGCCTCCGCAAGCAGCCGCTGCATTTCGCTCGATTCGAGAATGGCCGCCGGTCGTCGTATCGGCCCCGGACTGGGGATGACATAAAGATTTTCCACCCCGGGCACCAACCTCATGCAATCGCTCAAATTACCGTAATAGCGCAATGGTTCCGCCGCCGAATGAGGGTCCGGAACTACACCCAGAGAGTCAACTTTGGAAGGCGATCGCAAATCTCCTTCTATTAATAAAGTCCGCTTGCCCGCCCTCGCAGAAGCGATCGCCATATTATACGCGCAAAAACTTTTGCCCTCATTCTTACCCGCACTGGTCAAGACAACGACCTGAGCCGGCTTCTTCTCTCCCAAACGACGCACCGAAACCCGCAGTTTTTCATAAGATTCCAAATAAGGAGAATCCCGATCCAGCAGCAGCGGCATTTCCTCCTCTTCTTGCTCGAATACCATCACATCTGGCAATACCCCCAACAAAGGCACCTCTTTTGCTTCCAAAGCTCCTTTCACTTCTTCCCAACTGTAGAACTTGCCCGAGAGCATTCCCAACACAAAAATCAATCCAGCACCCGCTACAATTCCTCCCAGTCCCCCCACTGCCAACATTAAAGCCATATTCTTCTCTGGCACTTCAATATCCCTAGCATAAGCGTACCCAGCAATAGTCAAGTTGCTGATTATTTCTGCTTCCGCCAGTTGGGCTTTGGCCAAAGTGTCCCGCATTCGATCGTAAACGACTTTTTTATACTGAAAATCCTTTTGCAGTCGATCCAACTCTAGTTCGAAATTGGGAATGGATATGTATTCCCGTCGCAGTTCCCTTTCTGTTCTCTGGCTGCTCTCCAGCAGTCGTTCTAACTCTTTTTTCTGCGTTTCTAAACTTATTAGAGTTCCTGCTAACTGCTGCCGCGCCGGATCTAAAGAAGAATCCACTCGAATTTTCTGCACTTCCTGAAGCGGTGCCGCTACTCCATTTCCTCCTAACACTTCCCCAGCTCGCTGCTCTAACTGTTGTTCGATAACCTGTTTTTGTCTGCGCAGCTCTATTACTGGCGGATACTGCTCCCGGTAGTCTAACAACAGACGTTCTAACTCCGATTCTATTTGAAACAGTTGCGTTCTTAATTGTCCTATCATCGGATCCGCCGCCAAAGCCTGAGCTACATAAGCTTGATCTGCATTTAATCCTAACCGTTCCTCGATACTATTAATTTGAGCGCTGACTCCCTCTAATCTTTGTTGGAGCTCTCTTTGTTGTTGTTGGCTGCCCGCAATAGCGGCAGGCAAGGCATTAGCACGAGAATTTAACAGCAGCGCCCCTTCTTGTTTTTTGAGTTCTTCAAAATTTTGTTCTGCTTCTTTAAGTTCTTTCAATGCCTGGGGCAGGCGTTCTTCGACTTCTTCAATAAGCGCTCGCACCCCCGCGCTGTTCATCAATTTGCTTTCTTTTACCATCTCTTCCATGATGGCATTCACAGCCGCTTCGGCTTTCTTCCGATCTAGATCTTCATAAGAGACTTGCATTCTTTTTGAATCGATCTTAGCTCGTATAAGCCTCTTTGGGTCTATGTTAACCTCCTTTGCGGCATCTTCTATGACTCTGGGAGTTCGGAAAATCTCTAGAGAAGTTTCCTGTGGGTTGATTTTGGGGGCAAATTCTGAAAAATTTATCGGAGCAAAGTCATACTGAAGAGAGCCTACTGCTTTATATTTGGGAACTTCTACTGGCTGCATTGCCACTACTCCCGATACCCCTAAGCCGACAACAACAGTTGCAAATCCTACCCATTTGTATTGGTCTAATGCTATTAAATAACGTTTAATAATTGGTAAAGCCATAGTTAGTTGTTAATTGTTAGTTGTTAGTTGTTAATTGTTAATTGTTAATTATCCCCAAGAAAAACTTCTATGTATTCTGGGATTGAGCAGGCGATCGACAGGTTTGCCCTCCACCAGATGTTGTTCGGCGATCGCCTCCACGTCTTCCGGTTTTACTCGGCAATACCAAATCTCATCCGGCGTGACTCGAACCGTGGGCCCCGTGCTACACTGTCCCATACAACCGCTGCTAATGATGCTAACATCCTCCATCCGGTCCCCAACCTTTTCAAAGGCTTTCAGCACCTCAACAGCATTATTTCGCTGGCAGGATTGGTGTTGGCATACCATTACGCACCGACTTTCGGGTTTTCCTTCCTGTTGGCCCTCTGTTCTTGGCATGGGTCAAATTGCCCTCAAATTATCTTCATCTTCTATTTTATCTTCTCCGCCCCACCTTGCAGACAGTTGGGCGATCGCTTGACAATTAACAATTAACAATTAACAATTGACATAAATAATCTAATTCGCGAGGTATGAATGGCTAAAACAGTTGGTGACGTAATGAGCTCGGACGTAATCTTGGCCGCCCCAGAAATGCCTTTGAAGGAAGCGATTAAAATTTTGGCAGAACGACGCATTAGCGGTTTGCCAGTAGTTGATAAGGCAGGTAAATTGGTCGGAATTATTTCTGAAACCGATTTGATGTGGCAAGAAACAGGAGTAACTCCTCCCCCATACATCATGGTCCTCGATAGCGTTATTTTTTTACAAAATCCCGCTCGTTACGAACAAGAAGTCCATAAAGTTTTGGGGGCAACCGTGGGAGAAGTGATGACTAAAAATCCTGTTACTACTAAACCAACTCTACCCCTGGCCTCCGCAGCTCGCCTCATGCACGATCGAGATGTCCATCGCTTGCCCGTCATCGATCCTGATGGTAAAGTTGTCGGTATTCTTACCCGTGGCGATATTATTCGTGCTATGGCCTCGGAATCCAAAACTTAACTATTCCCCATTCCCCATTCCCCATTACCCATTCCCCATTACCCATTACCAATTTTTCATAATGGACATTACCCCAGACTCGGTTCGTCAGTTATTGAGTTCTTCCAATTTAGGCGATCGCCTCAAAGCAGTAAATCAATTACGCCAACTAACACCCTCCATCGCTTTCGAGATCCTTCAAGTTGCCTGTGGCGACTCCGATACCCGCGTTCGCTATGCGGCCATCAGTCAGCTTTCTAGTTTGGGTCGAGAAAATTTGGCCCAATCCGAGGAGATTCTGCGCGATCGCCTCCTTCACGACCCCGAACCGGATGTCCAAGCTGCCGCCGCCGACTCTTTGGGCGGCCTGCAACTGGCCAATGCTTTTGAGGATTTGCAACAAGTTTATCAAGCTACCCCCGAATGGCTTGTCAAAATGAGCATCGTTGCTGCTATGGGAGAATTGGGAGAACCTCGCGCTTTTTCTATTTTGGAGGATGCCCTTCAATCCGATAACGAGTTGATTCAAACTATGGCTATCAGCGCTTTCGGAGAATTGGGACAGCCACAAGCTATTCCCCTTCTACTTCCTTTTGCCGAGCGTGGAGATTGGCAAATTCGTTTTAAGCTCGTACAAGCTCTTTCTCAGTTGGGCGGCCCTGAAGCAAAAGCTACTTTGGATAAATTAACTCAAGATAAGAGCGAACCCGTGGCTAGTGCGGCTAAGATGGCCATTAATAACTAATGATTTTTGATTGACTGATAATATCCAAGGCAATTCGCTAAAATAAGGGAAAATACTTAATAATCACAATCCAAGCCGAAATCCCATGTTTTTAAACGAACTAACACCCGTTGTTAAAGAATTAACCCAGCAGCCTACTGCTTTTTTGGGTGGCTTTTTCTCCGGTATCCTCAAACTTAATCTCTACGAAGATCCGGTCAAAAGCTGGTTAGAAAAAAACGGCGTTAATAGCGAATACACTACTCCCCCAGAAGAACAAAATCAAGACACAAATAGCGGCCCTCAATCAATTACGATTGAGTAATTGCTAATTGTCAATGGCTAATTGTTAATTGTTAACGTTAACAATTAGCTTTTGGTTGATTTTTATTACCAAATAGTAGATAAGTCTAAGGTAAAACCGGGTAAAACATTTTCGCCAAATACCGTCTGGGGATTGTCTAATATTTCTACTTTCTGGTTGGGGCGATAAATTTCTACTTGTCGGTTTTTACGGTTAATTAACCACCCTAACTGCGCCCCATTTTCGATATATTCTTCCATCTTTTCTCGCGTTTTTGCCAGGGTGTCGCTTGGTGACATTAATTCGACAACAAAATCGGGGCATAAAGGCGCAAATTTGTTTTGTTCTTCGGGAGTTAAAGCATCCCACCGATCCATTTTTACCCAAGAAGAATCTGGTGCAAGTTTGGCTCCATTGGGAAGTACAAAACAACCGTTAGAATCAAATACTTTACCGAGATTATTTTGGCGGTTCCACGCTCTTAATTGAAAGTTTAAATCGGAGTTGCGATCGCTGGTAATACTACCTGTTGGCGACATAATAATTAATTCTCCCGTGGCAGTTGTTTCAAATCTTAAATCGTCGTTATTGCAGCATAATTGCCAGAATTGTTCGTCGGTAAGGTCGATTTTTAATTCTAATCTTGGGGGTAAATAAATTGTCGCGGCTTCCATAGTTTTTCCCTCCTAAAAGGCAGTAGTTAATATTTTATAGCAGAAAAAAAGCGATCGCCCCAATTAAAAAATACAAACACCAGTCAATAAACCTCCACTGTCATTGCGAGGCGGCGATATTAACGTTAACACTTTTGGCAAAATCGACAAGTCAGCCGAAGCAATCTCAATGACAAGTTGGGGGGGTTCCATAGAAACCGATTAGGTCATACGAAACTAGCTTTCTTCTGCCGTTACTCCTATAACCAAAACAGGAATATCGATATCTGCCACACCCCTATGCTCTAAGTCCCAAACGAATTGTTCAAAATAAGAAACTCCTGTTGACATCATATTTGCAAATTCTTTAATAGGTACTATTTCCACGCCTACATCAATTATGTTTTGGTTGTGAAAAATAGGCATTTTTGCACAGAGATCGTAAACCATAAAGGCATACTTTCCAAATTGAACTTCCACACCTACCCTGCTTTTAACAAAGTCCATTTCACGATAAGGTCTTTGCTGGTGCGAAGACCTTAAAGGTTGATAATTTTCCGTGTAATATTGGGTAGGATATTGACAATAAATTTTTTCTTTATGCCAATCAAACAATCCAAATTCTTGTCTATAAGCAGCATTAAGGGAACTAGGCTTATATAGCATTTTACCAACCATAGTTTTTTCCTGGCTCATTTTTGTTTTGTGTTCCCTAGCATCTACTCTGGCAATAACATTTTTAACCTCATTTAATTCATTACTAAAGTTTTCTTCTATGGCTTCTAAGCCATTGTTAAATGAATATAGACCAGCAATAATCATTGATTTTTATTCTCCTCTTCAAACAAGCTCATTTGAACGTTATCCTTCCATTCATCGGGAATCTGACTAACCTTTTCTTTCCCCGTAGGAACGTAAACCGGTTTCCCCAAAGGTCTCGTCCGCAAACTTCCATCGTAATAAGAATTAATCCGCTTTTTCGCTATCTCAATATATTCTAATTCTTTCTCGCTACCCATCGCCCTCCTCTTATTTTTTATCGCCGCAATTAAAGAAGTACCCGCCCCCGCATAAGGATCTAAAACCCAGTCATCTTCGTTAGTTAAAGCTAAAACGCAACGTTCCACCAATTCCACTGGATATTGACAAGGATGATTTGTCTTCTCTGGATGGTTGGATTTAACGTTAGGAATATCCCAAATTCCATCCTCCCAATCTTTAACTACAATTTCCCAAACATCGGAAGGATTTTTACCCTTTTTATTACCGGAAACTTGACCCTTTTTCGCCCCTTTATAATGTCGCTTTCCCGGATATTTAGAAGGAACTCTAACTGAATCTAAATTAAAGATATAATTATCGCTCTTGCTAAACCAAAGAATAGTTTCGTAACGACCGGAAAATCGTTTTTTGGCGTGCAAACCGTGACCGTAATGCCAAACAATTCGGTTGCGCAAAAACATATTTAAGTTTTTAAAAATCTCGTAATAAAAAATATCTAAAGGATAGACTTCGCCCTTTTGAATAAAATTACCAACCTGCCAACAAATACTGCCATCTTCTCTCAAAACTCGATACAGTTCGCCAATCATTTTTTCTTGAGTTTCCAGATACTTTTCTAAAGCAATTTTTTGCTCGTAATTCTTACCAATATTGTAGGGTGGCGAGGTAACGATTAAGCCAACAGAATTACTGGGTATGGTATCGAGAAAAGCTTCCGCATCCCCCGGATAGAGTATCAAGTCGGCCTCGGGGTTAAATTCCTCTGGGATGAAATGCATAAATAATTAACAATTAATAATTAACAATTAACAATTAGGGCTTGCTGAATAAATAGGGGACAAGGTTTCGGGGACAAGGCAGACTTGCGGGGACAAGGGAGAGGGGCTTGGATTTTGCCAAAAAAATTCTCAAACATAAAACTTATCTAAAGTTTAGAGGGTTCTCCTCAAAAGCTTCCTTAACATAAAACTATCAAGCCATCTTCAAAATGGTCCATTTTGTAGATGGCCATCTAGGCATATTGCCGTAGAACAGGCATCTTGCCTGTTGCCCGCTTTGAAAGGAGATTTTATGGCAAACGCCCAGAAGGAGCAAAGTTTGGAAAATGGCTTAGTCGAAGCCCAAGCTTTAGACCGTGACTGTACTACTTTATCCCGTCACGTTCTACAACAACTCCAAAGCTTTTCACCAGATGCCCAGGATATCAGCGCCTTGATGAATCGCATCGCCCTAGCCGGCAAACTGATCGCCCGCCGTCTGACTCGGGCAGGGTTGGTCGAAGGGGCTCTGGGATTTACGGGCAGCGTCAACGTCCAAGGAGAATCTGTCAAAAAGATGGATATCTTCGCCAACGATGTCTTTATCTCTGTCTTTAAGCAAAGTGGCCTCGTGTGTCGCTTGGCCTCTGAGGAGATGGAAAAACCCTATTACATCCCAGAAAACTGCCCCATCGGACGCTATACCTTGGTTTATGACCCCATAGATGGGTCTTCAAATCTGGATACTAACCTCAATGTAGGCTCGATTTTTTCGATCCGCCAGCAGGAAGGTACTGATGAGGATGGTAGCGCTTTAGACTTGCTCCAACACGGACGCAAGCAAATTGCAGCGGGTTATATTCTTTATGGCCCTAGCACGATGCTGGTCTATTCTTTGGGCACGGGGGTTCACGCTTTTACTTTGGACCCTAGTTTGGGCGAGTTTATTCTGGCTAACGAAAATATTACGGTTCCCAAAAAAGGCCCAATTTACAGCGTTAATGAGGGTAATTTTTGGCAGTGGGACGACTCCCTGCGAGATTATATCCGCTACGTCCACCGCCATGAGGGCTATACTGCTCGCTATGGCGGGGCTTTGGTGGGGGATTTTCATCGGATTCTTTTTACTGGCGGGGTGTTTTTATACCCGGGCACGATTAAGAAACCTGAAGGAAAGTTACGCCTGCTTTATGAGTCTGCCCCTTTGGCTTATTTAATCGAACAAGCAGGAGGACGGGCAAGTACGGGAACTCAAGATATTATGGACGTGGTGCCAGAAAAGCTCCACCAGCGCACTCCTTTGGTTATTGGCTCTAAGGAAGATGTGGCTCTGGTTGAGTCTTTTATTAAAGAGCGATCGCGTCAGGCAGCTAATGGTTAATTGGACGAGGGATTAAAATACACAGACAAGATGTCTGTTCTACGAAATTGTGAAAATGTAGCGATCGCTCCAATCCTCAAACCATTTAACTGTTTCACTACAAGAAGTAAAAGTTTTTACCTTTGCCTCCAAAAGGCGCTATTTGCTTCTTAGTTAAACTAACCAAAAAACGAAAACAATTGTAAACCTATTGGATGACAATTATGACTGTTAATCATTTGCTAGAAATCGAGGATTTGGGTCAAAGTATCTGGATGGATAATTTGAGCCGCGATTTAATTGAGTCGGGAGAACTGAAAAATTTAATCGTAGAAAAAGGGATTCGCGGTATTACTTCAAACCCGGCGATTTTTGAAAAGGCGATCGCTGGTAATGCTATCTACGATGCGGATATCGAAGCGGGAATTAAAGAGGGTAAATCGGTGCTGGAAATTTACGAATCTCTGGCTTTTAAGGATATTCAAGATGCTTGCGATATTTTTAAACCGGTTTACGAACAAACTGAAGGTTTGGATGGTTATATCAGTATTGAAGTACCACCAACTATCGCTCAGGATACTGAAAGTACGATTAATGAAGCCATTCGCTATTACAAGGCTATCGGACGAGAAAATTTAATGATTAAAATTCCTGGAACCCCAGAAGGCTTGCCGGCGGTGACTAGGGTTATTAGCGAGGGAATTAATGTTAATGTGACTTTGCTTTTTTCTGTGGAAAGTTATATTAATACTTTCATGGCTTATATTGAAGGTTTGGAAGCTCGGACTGCTAAGGGGGAAGATATTAGTAAGCTTGCTTCGGTGGCGAGTTTCTTCTTGAGCCGGATCGATAGCAAGGTTGACGATTTAATTGATTCTAAACTTGAGGGCGTTACGGACCTCAATAAAAAGGCTAAGTTGGAGGCTGTTAAGGGTAAGGTGGCCATTGCTAATGCCAAAGTTGCTTACCAAGAATACAAGAAGATTATTCAGAGCGATCGCTGGAAGGCCCTTTCTGCTAAGGGCGCAAATGTCCAACGTCTGCTGTGGGCCAGTACGAGTACCAAGAATCCTGCCTACAGCGATGTGATGTATGTGGACGAGCTGATCGGACCGAATACGGTTAATACTTTGCCTCCCACTACCATCGATGCTTGTGCGGATCATTGCAGCGCTGAAAATCGCGTGGAAACTAAGATTGAGGAAGCTTACAATTTGATGGAGAGTTTGAAGGATCCTGATGTGGCGATCGATATTGATTCGGTGATGGACGAACTTTTGGCCGAGGGCATCGATAAGTTTGTTAAGCCTTTTACTTCTTTACTCGGCTCTTTGGAAGATAAGGTTAAGCGGTTGGCCCCTGTGTAAGGGGAATGGGGCGATCGGTTTGGTAGTTGGCTGAGGTTAAAAAAAGTCCGCAATTGCGGACAAAAAATGGACATTCGGTGTAAATGACACCAATTTGGTGTCAAAATCCCAGAAGGGACCAAAAAAATGACACCAATTGGTGTCAAAATCCCAGAAGGGACCAAAAAAATGACACCAATTGGTGTCAAAAT
>CAZSTZ010000093.1:0-20380 GCA_964609515.1 uncultured bacterium
GAATGGGGAATGGGGAATGGGGAATGGGGAATGGGGAATGGGGAATGGGGAATTGGGCTCTATTTTCCTATTCTCCACTCCCAAGCAAGGGAATTGCATTATTGCTGCACCCGCCGCACCTAAATTAAAAATTATGAGCCAAAATATTCCTCATCCAGATACTTTGAATTTGACCGTTAATGGGGCTGTAATTACTGTTAGCGATAGCCGATCGCCCTCTACCGATAAAAGCGGTCAATTAATCAAACAGCTTTTAGAAAATGTCGGTCATTATTTAAGTTTTTATGCGGTAATTAAGGACGAAGCCGAACTAATTAGAGAGCTTCTTGAGGATTTATCTCAACGTTTGGATGTGGATGTTGTAATTTTTAATGGCGGAACGGGAATTGCTCCTAGAGATACTACTTATGATGCTCTTGAGGGTTTATTGGAAAAAACTTTACCCGGTTTTGGGGAGTTATTTCGCTTTTTGAGCTATCAGGAAATAGGTTCGAGAGCGATCGCTTCTCGGGCTGTTGCTGGTGTCTATCGAGGCAAGTTGATTTTTTCGATTCCCGGTTCTAGCAATGCGGTTAAATTAGCGATGGAAAAGTTGATTTTACCCGAGTTAGTTCATTTGGTTAAGCAGTTGGGGAAAAGTTCGTAGTAATCGCTGTCTTCGATAAAAATGAAATGTTTTAAATCCCAGAGCGCGATTACTACAAACTGGCTTAATTACCGGCTTGCGTGGAGTGTTCTAAGACCATAGAACGCATTAACGACTCATTTTTTAACAGGCCGATGGCCCGGTTATATAAAGGATCGGAAATAGTACCGATCGCTTCGGGTTCGATGGTCATTTGGCGTTTTTCGTCTTCGGTTAAGGAGACCATAATATCGGGAGTCACGCCTTTTTTACTAATATCGGTGCCGTTGGGGGTATAGTAATGAGCGATCGTCACCGCCAAACCGGAACCATCGGATAGAGAATGAACCGACTGGACTAAAGCTTTGCCAAAAGTCTTTTCTCCCATAACAACAGCTCGACGGTTGTCCTTAAGAGCTCCTGCCAAAATTTCGCTGGCACTAGCAGAATCATCGTTTACCAGTACGACTAAGGGCTTATCAGTGACAGCGCTGCGAGTGGCCCGTACTTCTTCGCTAAAACCGTGGCGATCGACGGTGGAGACGATGGCCCCTTTATCCATCCACATCCGAGCGATATCAATACTAACCCGCAATAAACCCCCGGGATTGCCGCGCAAATCTAAGACGAAAGCATCTGCGCCCTGTTTTTCTAATTCTTTAATGGCCTTTTCCATTTGTTCGCCGGCATGGGAGCTAAATTCTTGCAGGCGGATATAACCCACTTGCTTGTTACCTTCCTGCTGGAGGCGGTGCTGGACGGCCTTCAGTTCAATCAAGGCCCGGGTGAGGGTGACATCAAATTCCTCAAGACCTAAGCGGGCCACTCGCAAGCTAACTTGAGTGCCGATTTCGCCGCGAATTAGTTCGGCGGCCTGGGATACGCTCATGGCGTCGGTGGGTTCGCCGTTAATAGCGACAATGCGATCGCCTGGTTTTAACCCGGCCTTCATTGCTGGAGAATCTTCGAGGGTATCGACGACGGCGATAACTCTAGTTTCTCGATCTTGACTTAACTGCATCCCCACTCCGGTCATTTCTCCGGAGGTTTGGCGGGTGAGGGCCTGAAATTGTTCGGGCTCTAAAAAACGAGTGTAAGGATCGTTTAATCCTTCTAAAGCTTGGCGTAGGGCGGTATATGCTTGTTCGGCAGAGCTGTACTCTTGGCTTAATAGTTCCTGCCGGGTGGCTTGCCAATCTATATGATTAAAGGTGGAATCGACGTACTCGCGGTTGACGATTTGCCATGCTTCATCTAGAACTGCTTTGGGACTTTGCTCTAATTCTGCTTTTACCGGACTGTTTGGGACTAATAATGATAGGGCTGCAGTTGCGGCGATCGCTCCACTGTAAATAACAGCTTTAGGAAAACAAAAGCGTTTTGATTTTTGATTCATTTTTTCTAGTTTGACGTTTATTGACTTGACAAACCCACCTTAAGTATGGTATGCAGGTTGGGAAAATAACTAATTTTTCGATTGAATAGGGCTCGTTCTACTCTCCATTCTATCTATTCAAATTACGAGCGGCTACTGGATTGTTACTGAAAATATTTGACCGAATAAAGCTTTTCCTGGTTCGCCCCACAAGCAAAAGTTCACAATTCTTTATTTTTTACTGAGGTTTTTGGGGGCGATCGGGATTTTATCTTTTCTCAGAAACCCGGTATGCATGAAAAAACCGGGTTTCTTGAGTTTTTGAAAAAACCGGGTTTCTCGACCGATTATCTGCGCCTTTGGAGATTTCGGCACCGAGATTTCAAGAAAGATTAAGATAAAAATAAAAACAATCGAGAGGTGAAGGACGAGATGGCGACTTCAAACAACGAAAAACGGTTTGGTTGGGTAAAAAATCTGGCGATCGCCCTGACAGCTATGGCAGGGGTTATTGCCATGCAGCTTTTTTTACCCCCGGAAGGCTCTCCCCTAAAAGAGCGAAGCGTTGCAGATGCAGAAGAAGCTCTCCGCCAAGAGCAGCAAGAAGCTTTGCGCTTGCAAATCTTAAAAGCCTCCCCTACTTTTGGCTTTGATAATCTTATCGCAGATTGGACGTTTCTCCAATTTCTCCAATATTTCGGCGACGACGATGCCAGAAATAAAACGGGATTTTCTCTTAGCGGAGACTACTTCGATATTATCACTAAACTGAATCCGCGCTGGGTGGATATTTATTTATTTGTTTCTAATTCTCTATCTATATACGAAGGGAAGCCGAAAGAAGGAGTTAAATATATGACGCGAGGGGTCGAGTCTCTCTCTCCAGAAATCCATCCCGATGCTTGGCTGGTGCCGAGATATAGAGGTATCGACCAACTATTGCTAGTTGGAGATATCGAAGGTGCGATTGAGTCTCACGAATTGGCGGCTAAGTGGGCAAAGGGAACGGACGACGAACAGTTAGTTCCTTTGTTCGAACGAACGGCGGAGTTTTTACGGGAAAATCCCGATAGCAAGTCGATTAAGATTAATGCTTGGCTGTGGGTGTACTATCAAACCAGAGACCAAAGAGTTCGCGATCGCGCCACTGAAGAACTTTTAGAATTGGGAGTTAAAAAGGAAGAAGGAGAAGATGGAAGGGTTAAATTTGTAGTGCCGGAGTCTGAGGAATAGAGCGAGTTTGAGAAACCGGGTTTTGCAGAAATTACCTGGTTTCTGGGCTGTATAGCGATCGCCTACAATTGCCATACCAATTACCCATTAGCAAAAAAGGAAAAAAAACTATGACTCAAGCAATATCTAAACCGGAATTAATGACCCTAGAGGAATTTCTGGACTGGTATCCGCATGATGAAAATCGTTACGAACTGCATAAAGGAGTTATTGTTAAAATGCTACCAACTGGAACCCACGAAGAAATTATTATTTTTCTGGCCTTTGAATTTGGAGCAGAAAGAAAACGCCTTAAGCTTCCATATTTACCTTCTACTCGATGCCTTATTAAGTCAATTAATGCGGATAATTCTGGATTTGCTCCCGATATAGCAGTTCTCGATAAAAACGCTTTGGAAAACGAGCCGATGTGGAAAAAGCGATCGACAATTACCAAGGGTGAAACTGTCAAGTTAGCAGTTGAAGTAGTCAGTACCAATTGGCGAGATGACTATGCTATGAAAGTTGTCGAATACGAAACCTTGGGCATTGCCGAATATTGGATAGTTGACTATTTGGGGCTGGGTGGAAGGCGATTTCTTGGCAGTCCCAAACAGCCGACTATTTTTGTTTATAACATGGTGGATGGCGAATACGAAGTAAAAATGTTTCGGGGAAGCGATAGAATTGAATCGTTAATTTTTCCCGAATTAAATTTAACAGCGGAACAAGTATTTGAAGCGGGAGGATAAGAAACCGGGTTTTGCAGAAATTACCCGGTTTCTGGACTGCTGGAGTAATTAGAGAAAAACTAGATTTATAGCACTAAAGTGCTTACTACGAACTACAGCGAGCGAAAATATGAATCCAGAGGAAACGTCGCCGAATAAATCTCGTTCTTCTAGTAAGAGAAGAAGGAGGAAAAGACTTCTATTGTTTCTGTTGCCCTTGGTGGTAGGGTTGTTGGTTTTGGTGGGAGGATGGGCGATCGCTCTTTTGTTTGCCTCCACTGAACCGGTAGGAACTTACTTAGTGTTAGGTGGGAGTATCAAAAGGGAAATGTACGTCGCCAACAAAATCGCCAAACAACACCCAGAAACCCCAATTTTAATATCCGCAGGTGCCTCGCCGCCCTGCGTTATCGGTTTGTTAGACCGCGCCGGGGCACCCAAACAGCAAGTTTGGCTGGAAAGTTGCGCTAGGTCAACTTTTGGTAACTTCTATTTTGGACTGCCAATTTTAGAAAAGTGGCAAGTGCGCCACGTTAAAGTCGTCACTTCTAAAACTCACTTACCCCGCGCGAAATGGTTGGCACAAATTATTTTAGGTTCTCACGGCATCTGGGTAGAAATGGAAATCGTGCCCGAAATCGGAGTTCCAGGAAACACCGAGTCTTGGTTAAAAACTGTTTTAGATGTTACTCGCAGTTTAGTTTGGGCAGGAGTCTCTCAGGTGGCAGATGCGCCGGAATGTTCTAAATTGGTACGACTGACAGAAGTTAATCTGGAACGGTGGTGCGAGAAAGGTTTTAGCTGCGAGCATCAGGCCCAGTTAAAGCAAGAATCAGTTTGTAGCGATTAAGTTCTTCTCATATTTTGGGAATGGGGAATGGGGAATGGGGAATGGGGAATGGAAAGAAGGTTCAGAAAAATTTTTGCTAGTAGTCAATAACCCTTAGTTGTTTACATCTGAGAGAGGAAATGCCATATCAGAAACCGGGTTTTTTGCCAACCGGGTTTCTGTTAGGGCTAAAAGCGCGAAGGCGATCCGCTGCGCGGCATGCAACATCGCTCAAAAAATGGCGAAGGTATTTTCCAAAAAACCGGGTTTCTCGACCGACTACGAACTTAATCGCTTCAACCCTTTGACTTCCTCTCCAGTCAACTCCCGCCACTCCCCCAGGGACAAACCCTCCAACCGCAACTCGCCAATAGCAACCCTCACCAAACGCAAAGTGGGAAACCCCACTGCCGCAGTCATCCGCCTCACTTGTCGGTTGCGACCTTCGGTGAGGGTCATTTCCAACCAGGCGGTGGGTACGTTTTTGCGAAATCTGATGGGGGGTTCTCGGGGAGACAGTTCGGGTTCTGCAGGCAGCAACCTAACTTTGGCGGGGCGAGTGCGATAATTTTTGATTTCTATGCCTTGGCGCAGTTGGTTAATTGCTTTTTCGTCGGGGACGCGCTCCACTTGCACCCAGTAGGTCCGGGGATGGGCAAATTTGGGGTCGGCGAGTCGGTGTTTGAGTGGTCCGTCGTCGGTCAGCAGCAAGAGTCCTTCGCTGTCTAGGTCCAGTCGTCCCACCGAATACACGGAGGGAATGTCGATGTAATCTTTGAGGGTGCCGCGTTGGGGCGCGTTTGGGTCGCTGTCTGTGAATTGGCAGAGGACGTTGTATGGTTTGTAAAAGAGGATGTATTTATAAAGGAATGGCACTGGTTTCAATAGTAGGAGAGTCAATACTGTTCTTGCAAGCGACAAATCGCCCGATCGCGTCCCAGCTCTTTAGCTCGATATAAAGCCTTGTCCGCCAGAGCGATCGCTTCTACTGGCAAAGCGTTAGGGTGAGGAACGGTAGTAGCAATTCCCAAGCTCACGGTAACGTATTCGCAGGCGCTAGATTTAGCATGGGGCAGTTTTAATGCTTTTACTTCTTGCCGGATGCGTTCGGCCACCCGCAAAGCACCGATAGCGTCAGTGTTAGGCAGAATTACGGCAAATTCTTCGCCACCGTAGCGGGCGACTAAATCTGCGGGACGTTTGGCAGAGCGAGCTAGGGCCGTTGCGATTTTCTGCAAGCAGGTATCTCCCGCTTGGTGGCCGTAGGTGTCGTTATACAGTTTGAAAAAATCAACGTCGCAGAGTATTATGGAGATTGAGGCTTTCTCTCGGACGGCTCGTTTCCATTCGCCGTTGAGGTAGCTGTCGAATTGTCTGCGGTTGGCGATTTGGGTGAGACCGTCTAAGGTGGCGAGGCGTTGTAATTCGTAGTTTGCTTCTTCTAATTGTCTGTAGAGTTCTGCTTGTTGGATGGCGATCGCTAACTGCGCTGCCAACTGTTCGAGGAGTTCGATTTCCTGCTGCTGCCACTGTCGCGTTCCCGAACATTGATGGGCCGCTAAGATGCCCCAAAGACTTTCTCCTTGAACTATGGGCACTACGATGTTAGCTTTAATCTGAAGGGTTGCGAGTAACTCTAGATGGCATGAGTTCAGGTTGGCTTGGTAAATGTCTTCGTTGGCGATGACGCTATTATTGCGAAAAGCTTGCAAGTATAATTCCGGCAAGCAAGTATCCGAGAGCGTTATTCCTAGGAGCGAGCGCCACCCCGGCCTCACTGACTCTACCGCTACTACCCTAGTTCCATCTGGCTGAAAGCGGCAGACGATCGCCCTGTCCGTTTGCAAAAACTCCCGCACTTCATCTACAGTTGTCTTGAGTATCTCTTCCAATTTCAAAGACTGGCGGATGCGGTTGGCGATCGCTCCCATCAATCTTTCTCTTTCGGCTTGCTGTCGCAGGGCATCTTCTGCTTGCTTGCGTTCGGTGATATCTTCCACCGTACCTTCGTAATATAATAGCTCTCCTTGGGCGTCGCGAACTGCTCTGGCATTTTCAGCTATCCAAATGATGCTACCGTCTGCTTTATAAACTTGAGATTCAAATTCGCAAACTGCATCGTTTTTTTGCAGGAGGCGGGCGAACTCTTGGCGGCGCTTGTCATCTACATAAAGTTGCTTTTCTATGTTAGTTAGATAGGTTATTAGTTCTAGAGGCGAAGAGTAACCGTAGATTCGCGCCAGGGCGGGGTTGACGTTGAGGTAATGTCCGTCTGCGGTGGTTTGAAAAATGCCGACGATCGCGTTTTCAAACAGGCTGCGATATTTGTACTCCGCTCTCAACAGGGCTTCTTGGGCTTCTTGGCGATCGGTAATGTCGCGATAGGCGCTGAGGAATAAAGAACGATTTTTGTACTTCAAAACCGATGTCGATACTAATAAAGTCTTGTAGCCTCCTAATTTTGTTTTAATTGTCGTTTCTACGTTGCGAACTTCCTTTTTATCTATTATTTCTTGAAGTCCTGCCACCGCTAAAGCATACAAGCGTTCCTCTGGATATAATAATTCGAGAAAGTTACCGCTTCTTTCTGCTTCTTCTTTAGTGTAACCCGTTAATTGCTCCATTTTCGAGTTAAAAATCGTAAAGTGGCCTTCCGCATCGCTGAGGGTAATTCCTTCTCCCACCGTTTCGATTACTGTTGATAAAAGTTGCAGGTTTTCCAGGAGTTCTTTTTCTGTTTGCTTGCGGGCCGTGATATCTGTATTCGTACAGATTAAGCCGACAATTTTTCCGTTTCGATCTGCGATCGTATCCGCTCTCAGTAACACTTGTATTTCCCTCCCGCTTTTAGTAATTTTTGTCACCTCCCCTCTCCAAGATTTGCCCTTGCTCATGGCATCGAATACTTCTTGCGCTACATATGGAGCTAGAAAAGTTATTCGCGGTCCTCCTGCTGCATTTAATTCTTCGACGGTTTCATATTTTAATAATTTGGAATAGGCAGGATTTTGATAAATATGAGTGCCAGTGGCATCGGCAATTGAGATCGCATCGCTACAACTGGATACTGCTTTGCTAATCCTCAGTAGAGATTCTTCCGCTTGCAAGCGTTCGGTTATATCTTGATAAGTCACTAAAATTCCCACTACATTTCCTCTCCCGTCGTGGAGAGGAATTTTATTAGTGTCTAACCAGGCTTGACTTCCATCTGCCCGAAGTTGTCTTTGGAGGATACGATACTCCGGAACGTTTGTTGCCATTACCCTGAGATCCGATTCCCGGAACCCATCCGCTTGTTCTTTTGTTCCGGGCAGATCGTAGTCTGTCAGTCCTATAATCTTTTCTGGGGATTTTAAACCGGCGTCTATTGCTGCTTTTTTATTACAGCCTACATATCTTAAATTTTTGTCTTTCCACAAAATAGCTTGGGGAATATTATCTATTACCAATTGCAGCATTTCCTGCGGTTGCAGGAGCAGGCTTTCTGCCTCTAATGGTAAATTAAATTCAGGGGGTTTACGAGGGTTTTTTCTTTCGGAAAGAAAAAAACCATTTTTTCCTTCGTAAATGTCAATAGTATTTAATTCCATCCTTGCTGAAAAGTTTTAGTATTTTTGGAGTCGAGATATTTTTTATTATAATAGAATCATTTAAAGCTTTCTGTATCAAAACTTACCATTTTTAGAAAAATTTTATTTTTTTCGTCAAAAAATATCTTTCTTAACAAAACTTAAAAAAACTTAAGATTTACCTAGAGAGGAGGTCAAGAAACCCGGTTTTGCAGGAATTACCGGGTTTCTGAGATACCAAAAAGCGTGGTTTTTAACAATAGAAGACCTGCTCTCTAGCAATAAAATTTGAGGAATTTTGACTGGGTTTGCTTGCTAAGATGAGTATTTTTTCGGAGGGGACTAGAAAGGTCTGGCCTCTATATGGCCACGCTCCCCGATCGGGACGACTTCTCTAATCTGGGTAAGATTATGGTAATATTAAAAATTAATTTTGTCGGTAAATCAATTAGCTATTAACCATCTAATTTAAAATGCCTAATTATCCCATTAAAATTGCCATTACATTAGGGACGCGCCCCGAAGCCATAAAATTAGCGCCAGTAATTCAAAAATTCCAAGAATCTTCATCCTTTGAAACTCAAGTAATTTTAACGGGCCAACATCGCGAAATGGTCGAACAAGTAATGAAATTATTCGCCATAAAAGCTGATGAAGATTTAGCAATTATGCAGCAGCAGCAAACTCTAACAGATATTCTCTGTAAAAGTTTGACGGGATTGGAGAAATTATTCCAAAAATTCCAGCCCCAATTAATATTAGTTCAAGGAGATACTAGCACCGCTTATGCAGCAGCTTTAGCAGCATTTTATCAAAAAATTCCCGTGGGTCATGTAGAAGCGGGATTGCGCACCGACGATTTATTTAATCCCTATCCAGAAGAGGCAAATCGACGTTTGATTTCTCAGTTAACCCAGTTACATTTTGCCCCTACTTCTTTAGCAGTAGAAAATTTGAGGCGATCGCGAGTAATCGGAGAAATTCACCAAACAGGAAATACCGTGATTGATGCCCTCTTAAAAGTAGCAGCATCTCGACCGGAATGCAAAGTTCCTAACTTAGATTTTAGCAAATATCGCGTTCTTTTAGCCACGGTTCATCGGCGAGAAAATTGGGGGGAACCTCTCGAAGCAATTGCCAGAGCATTTTTAGAAATTTTAGATAAATTTACCGACGCAGCTTTGTTATTACCCCTGCATAAAAATCCCACTGTAAGAGAACCGTTAAAGAGGTTATTAAGCAGTCACGATCGAGTATTTTTAACGGAACCTTTCGACTATGGGGAATTGGTAGGGGCGATTCAAAGTTGTTATTTATTATTAACAGATTCCGGGGGTTTGCAAGAAGAAGCTCCCAGTTTGGGCAAACCAGTTTTAGTATTGCGAGAGACCACGGAAAGACCGGAAGCAATTGAGGCGGGAACTGCCAAACTTGTCGGTACAAATTCGACAAATATTGTTGCCGAAGCGGCGGAGTTGTTAAGCAATTCCGAGGCGTATCAAAAGATGGCAAATGCGATTAATCCTTTTGGAGACGGTCGAGCTTCGGAAAGGATTTTAAAGATTGTCGAAAGTTATTTTGGTAATAGGTAATAGGTAATAGGTAATGGGTAATAGTAGGGTCGAATACCCTTTATGTTGTCATTGCGAGGCGGTTGGTAAACGAGTTAGCCTCTTGGGATTAACGTCAACTTAGCCGAAGCAATCTCATAGAAAAAGGCAAGAGGCAAGAGGCAAGAGGCAAAAGTTGTGTTCGGGGGTTTTTACTTGCTTTTTAATGGATTACAACTCGCTTTTGGGATTGCTATAAATCTTTATTTCCCTCTTGCCTTTTGCCCTTTGCCTCTTGCCTTCTTCTCTATGAGATTGCCACGGGGGGCATGACGCTCAAACCAATAACTCAACTCTTGCCCACCCCCCTCGCAATGACAAAAACAGGCTTAATTCAGTGCCATCCCTCATTCCCTAACTAAACCACCAAACCAAAATAATTAAGAACTAAATCGGTGGAACCGTTATTAATAATCTCGTGAACTTCTTCCGGTTCCGTGGCGACGCAAGTACCTTTTACTAGGGGATATTCTTGACCGTCAATAACCATAATTCCCGAACCAGATTCGACGTAAAAAACCTCGCACATATCGCTGTGAAAATGCCCGGGAGAAACTTGGCCGGGGGCAAAACGAGCTTGAGCAAAATTAGTGAGGTGGGGCAAGTCTCCAGAAGAAAGCATCACCTTTTTTTTAATATTAGGATTGTGGGAAACTTCCTTTTCTGGAAGGTTATTTAAAGATGTTAGTTTCATGGTTGATAATTAACAATTAACAGAGTTTCAGAAACCAGGTTTTTCCAAAAAACCTGGTTTCTTGGGTTTTTTAAAAAACCGGGTTTCTTGGGTAATTCCTGCAAAACCGGGTTTCTTGGCGCAGCCTACTTATTTAGTAATTTTTTGACTGTAGCGATCGCCTCTTCAGCACTTTCGACAACATAGATTTGCCCTGGGGATAAACTGTTTAAAAAATCCTGACTGGCGGGGTTATCGTTTAACAAAATGACGCTTTTGCGGTTCTTAATTGCCAGAGCAATTTCGGAAACAGTTCCCGCCCCAATACCGCAAGCAATGACAATATCGCTGGAGAGAACGTTAATATTATTTCTGGCATTTCCCATGTCGGTAAAAATGGGAATATCCACCGCTTCGGAAACAGCATTTAGATTATCGTCGGGAAGAATGCCAACAGTTAAACCGCCGGCAGCTTTGGCACCGCGACTGGCAGCATCCATGACTCCCATTTTCCTTCCACCTGTTAATAAAACCCAAGATTCTCGGGCGATTAATTGACCGATTTGATAAGCATTTTCTAAGTCGGTATTAGTAGCCCCAGTTCCCGGGCCCATAACGCCAATAACTATTTTTTTCATCTTGTTATTTGGGAATGGGGAATGGGGAATGGGGAATGGGGAACAGGCAGGATGCCTGTTCTACGGGGAATGGGGAATTTTTACAAAAACTCATCGACAATTTAAACAAGAGTACCAGTTATTATTCCTGCTAATAAAATAAAACCAATCCAGACATTTTCCCGGAAAATTTGGGGATAAGGTTTTAAAGTTTCATGGTTGCGGAGTCTGGCATATTGCCAAGACCAAAAAGCTGCGGCTATAACTAACGTCAACCAAAAGCCAAGGTGTAGATCCATTACTATTGCTAATTCAGCTAATAAACCGACAGTTAATAAGAAGAAAAAGCCTACTGCTTCTGGGGAGCGATCGCCAAAAAAGATAGCGCTAGAATTGACACCAATGCGCTTATCGTCTTCGCGATCGCTCATGGCATAAACGGTATCGAAACCGAGAGTCCAACAAATAACCGCCCCCCACAAAAGCCAGGTGGCGGTTTCTAATTCTGCCGCTGCCGCAGTCCAACTAATTAAAACGGCAAAGCCCCAAGCAATAGATAACACTAATTGGGGCACGGGAAAGACCCGTTTTGCTAGGGGATAACAGATAATTACCGGCACCGCTGCGACGCAGAGCCAAAAACAGAGAGGATTTAGATATAACGCCAAAATTCCCGCACAAGCCATAGCCAAAATTGCGACGGCAATACCGACTCGCACGGTGAGAGCGCGGGATGCTAGGGGACGAGTGCGAGTTCGTTCTACCTGGGGGTCGATATCTCTATCCCAGAGGTCGTTAATCGTGCAACCCGCCGCGCTGGTAGCTAAAGTTCCTAACACTATCACTCCCACTAAAGGTATCGGCGGCGTTCCCGCGCTAGCTAAAAATACCGCCCATAAGGCAGGAATCATTAAGATGAGACGTCCGGAGGGTTTATCCCATCTCAACAGTTGTATTATCGATAGTAGTGTAGATTCCGCTTCGGGATTGGATTGGCTCAACATGACAAATTTAGATTTTAGATTGGGCAAATGGATTTTAGCTTATTTAATACACTAATTAGGGTCAATTTGTCAAGGTTTAGGCCAAAAATAATGATTTTTAAAAATTATCGCGTAAATTAAACAAATTAATCTAAAATATGAACGATTCTGCAAACGTCGTTTTTTGGTAAGGTGCAGCAAGCGCCACGACAAAAAACGCTCTATAACTTGGATACATTGCAATGATAAAATCAGTACCGCTAGCAAAAATGCCCGTCGAGATGGGAGAGGGCGATCGCATTCTCGCAGCTATCGATATGGGAACAAATTCCCTGCACATGGTAATAGTAAAAATAGAGCCTAGTCTGCCGGCTTTTACGATTATCGATCGCGATAAAGAAACCGTGAGGCTGGGAGACACCGGCCCCAAAGGTCGGTTAAAAGACGAAGTAATGGAAAGGGCGATCGCTTGTTTGCGGCGGTTCCAAGAAATCGCCAAAAGTCTCAACGCCGAACAAATAGTCGCCGTGGCAACTAGCGCGGTGCGCGAAGCACCCAACGGCGTAGATTTCCTCAAACGCATCGCCAACGAGCTAGACCTATACGTTAGTCTCATCTCCGGCCAAGAGGAAGCGCGGCGCATTTATCTAGGAGTGCTATCGGCGATGGACTTTAACAACGAAGCTCATGCGATCGTCGACATCGGTGGGGGTTCGACGGAATTAATTTTAGGCGATAGTATAGAACCTCGTTCCCTCAGCAGTACCAAAATTGGCGCGGTGCGTTTGACCGCCGAAATGATAACAACCGACCCCATTAGTAAAACCGAGTTTGCATATTTACAAGCTTACGTTCGGGGAATGTTAGAACGTCCCGTAGATGAATTATTGACCAAATTAAAGCCGGGAGAAAAACTGCGTTTGGTCGGTACTTCTGGCACGATTGAAACCATAGGAATTATTGACGCTTTAGAAAGTACGGGCGCGGTTCCTTCTCCCATGACAGGCTATCAATTGAGTTTGAAAAATATCCAACAATTTGTAACTCGTTTGAGCAAGCTTTCTTATGAGGAACGACTGTCGATTAATGGAATGTCGCAAAAGCGGGCAGAAATTATTTTGCCCGGTGCTTTAATTTTACAAGAAGCGATGAGTTTGTTAGGAATAGATACCCTAACGGTTTGCGAGCGGAGTTTGCGGGAAGGGATAATTGTCCATTGGATGCTCAATCGCGGTTTGATAGAAAATCGCTTGCGCTTTCAAAGTTCTATTCGCCAGCGAAGCACTCTGAAAATCGCTCGAAAATATCAGGTTGATTTGGAATATAGCGAGCGAGTAGCCGCGTTTTTGCTGTCAATTTTCGACCAAACTAAGGGCATTTTGCACGAGTGGGATGCGGAGGAAAGGGAGCTTTTGTGGACGGCAGCTATTCTGCATAATGCTGGCGTTTATGTCAGTCATTCGGCACACCACAAACATTCTTATTATTTAATTAAAAATGGCGAGTTATTAGGGTTTAGCGAGTTGGAGATAGACACCATCGCTAATTTAGCTCGCTACCACCGAAAAAGCGCTCCGAAAAAGAAGCACGATGCTTATCAAAATTTACCGAAAAAATATCGTCAAATTGTCTCTCAATTGAGTGCTTTATTGCGGTTGGCGGTGGCATTAGACCGGCGTCAAATTGGAGCGATCGCCGAGGTTAAATGCACGGTAGATCGCAAGTCTGGCGAGTTTCGCATGGAGTTAAAACCGGTCAATCCAGGGGACGATTGTAGTTTAGAATTGTGGAGTTTGGATTACAAGAAAGAAGCTTTTGAGGCTGAATACGGTTTAAAATTGGTGGCAAGTTTAGAGCGATCGCCCGTTGCGGTTTAATCATTTGTAAGGTGCGCGTTGCGCACCTTAAAACTTTTTTTTTCGTCCGTCTGGAAATGAAATGTTGCTAATTTAAGTCGGTTGCTGTAGGGTCCCGAATTATTTTTAGTAGGGTGCGCTGCGCGCACCTTGCAATTAACCTTTGTTAATTTTGACGTAGTTTTTCAATAAACTTTGGATAATTTTTCATCTCTTCTACCGAGTTTAAAGCTGGCATTTTTATCCAGTTTGCTTCTGCGTGTAACTTGTCAACATAAGCGTAGAAAGCTTCATTATCATCTCGATGAGCGAGAAAATAAGTTTTTAACTCTTTTATGCTCATTTTGTCAAAATTAGGTTTGTTCATCAACGTATCTCCATTCTCCATTAGGGTAAATTTCTATGACATTTTCTTCCCCCACTAACATAAACACGTTACCCGTGCGTTCGTCTATTCGTACTATGCTAACAGGTTGGAACATTTTGGTGGCCCAACAACAAAGAATAAAGCATTTCAATGCTTGTGCTGCCGTAAGAATTTCTTTTTCTCCTTACTCGAACTCTGCACCTTCAATTTTAGCCTGTCGAGTAGCTTGTTGTCAAGAAAAACTAGAAAAATGTAGCTTTGGTAACAGCAAAATATTACTAATTGCCCTAATAAGTAGCCATGGCTCAAACTCCAAAAATTTAAGCTTTTTTTGTAATTTCAGGGAACTTTTAGTTTTATAATAGAGGATATTGCCCAAACAACTACAGGAGCAATTAATGAAAAACCGAGATTTTCTGCTAGCTGAAGATGGCGAATTAAAGCCGTGCCCCCAGGTCAGCGAATGGAAATTGTTAAAAGAATCTTATCGCTTTTACCGCTTTTTAACTGAGGTAGAAGACATTTTTGAAAATGCCCTAGAAAAAGGTATCGAAGAAATTAGTTATTTGCCAGAAATTCGCCGTTTGGTCGGGCAGCTTACTCTTAATTCTTATTGGATGCTCCCCTCAAGACCCAGAACCTTGCTCTAAAACTGGAACTTCTGTTATAATACTATCTGACGAGAAAAGCTAAAAAGTTTTAGCTAATTGCTAATAGCTAACTGTTGATTGAATGTCTAACCCATTTTTTACTCTCAATTACGAGCCCGCTTTCCAAAGTTTGGGCGGCGACTATTACGACGAAGTGTCGGCGGCAGAATTTCCCCAACACGTCCTGCGCTTCCGCAACGATCGCCTCCTACCAAAGTTAGGACTAGACCCCAAAGATGTCGGCGACGAACACTTTATCGACGCTTTTGGTAAGTTTCATTGCGTCGGACCTTTCCTCGCGATGCGCTATCACGGCTATCAGTTCGGGGAATATAACGCCTACTTGGGGGACGGCAGGGGCTTTCTCTACGGTCAAGCGCGAGGTATCGATGGCGAGTTATACGATTTAGGTACTAAAGGTTCCGGTCAAACGCCCTATTCTCGCAACGCCGACGGCAGACTCACTCTTAAGGGTGGAATTCGCGAGGTGTTGGCAGGGGAAATGTTGCACCGCTTGGGGGTGAAAACTTCTCGCTGTCTGAGTTTGGTAGAAACGGGGGAATCTCTCTGGCGGGGCGACGAACCTTCGCCAACGCGGTCTTCGGTGATGGTGCGTTTGAGCCGATCGCACGTTCGCTTCGGTACTTTTGAAAGGCTGAATTTTTTCCGCCGCAAGGATTTAATTCAAAAGTTATTAGACCATGTAATTTACTATTATTACTTCCACTTGCTGGAGGAAGAAAAAGAGCGAACGCCCCAAGAACTCTACGCCCTTTTTTACGCAGAGTTAGTTAAGCGGGTTGCCAAACTCGCGGCGCAGTGGATGGCTGCCGGTTTTTGTCATGGAGTTTTGAATACCGATAATATGTCAATTACTGGAGAAAGTTTCGACTACGGACCTTATGCTTTTATTCCCAGTTATAAACCCGGTTTTACAGCGGCTTATTTCGATTATTCCGGACTGTATTGTTACGGCAACCAACCGCAAATTTGCCACGACAATTTGACTAAGTTACAAAAACCTTTGGCGGCGGTTATCGAAAAAAGCGATATGGAGGCCGCTTTGGCGCAATTTGGGGAGCATTATGCCGTTGAATATCGGCAGTTGATGGTTAATAGATTGGGTTTCGAGAATTTGCCCGCCCCAGAAGCAGAAGAATTGCTGAAATTAACCGTTAAATTCTTGCAGGAAACTCAAATTGGCTATCACGATTTCTTTGTAGAATTGCGCCAGCAATTTTCTCGGGAGTGGCGCCACGATGCCAGTAATATTTTTGGCGACAAGGAACCGAATAAGTTATTAGATGCTTGGCGGGATTTCTATTATCATTTATTGCAAGCTCTCTCCACGGACGAACTGGATGAAATGGGGGAAAGGTTGCGGCGAAAAAATCCCAAACAAGGTTTAATTCGACCTGTTATCGAATCAGTTTGGGAGTCTATTACTGTTGAGGATAATTGGCAGCCTTTTTACGATTTGATTGACCGCATCCACGAAGGTTGATAATAGGGAATTGGGAATTGGGAATTGGGAATTGGGAATGGGAATTGCCTATTATCAGTTCTCAATTTAGATGAGTTTATTTGTTATAATAAACTTAAGAAAAGAAGAGGAATTGAGAAACCAGGTTTTTTGAAAAAACCTGGTTTCTGAAATACCGAAAAACAACCAATTTTAATTATTAATTGTTAATTAATAATCTCTTCTATCCCTTTCTAAATCGGCGATTACTTTTTGCCAATACCATTCTTCTTCCATTCCGGGGAAATTTTCCCTGGATTGTTCGATTAATCTTTCTGCTATTTCCCAATAACCTCCTACCATTCTTAATAGTTTCTCTCGCAAACGTTTCTTGTCTTGATTTGTATTAGCTTTTTGCTTTTTTTTCGGAGAAGAAGATTGTATTTGTTTGAGGCGGTCTAAGGTTTTTTGGTAATTATTCCAATCTCCTTTATCGCCAAATATTTTAACGGCATTTTCATAATCATCGATGGCTTTTTTCATTTCTTCTAACCGGGAATGAGCTATGCCGCGATGGTAATAAGCTTTGGCATTTTCAGGGTTAATTTCTAAGGCTTTATTGTAATCCTTAATTGCCAAACCGTAATTGCCCAGATCCCGTAAAGCATTGCCGCGACTGATATAAGTTGTCGAGTTGTTTGGGTCGATTTCTAGAGCTTTATTAAAATCGGCGATCGCTCCTTTATTATCTCCCATTTCTGCGCGAACAATTCCCCGGTTGCGATAGGCTAAAACATTGCGAGGTGCGAACTGCAAAGCTTTATCAAAATCGGCAATTGCCCGCTGGTTATTTCCCATTTTATAGAAAATAATTCCCCGACAGCAATAAGCTTTAGCATCTCGGGAATCTACCTGTAAAGCCCAGTTTAAATCTTCGATTGCTTGACGGCGATCGCCCTTTTCAAACTTCCTCAAAATTTGGGCGATATATTCCTCCTCGCTTGGCAATGGTAGGGGGGGTTTAATTTCCTTTTTTTTTACTGGTGGCGGTGGAGGTTGAAGTTGTTTAATTTTCTCCAAACATTTGCGACAATTGACCGTATCTTTTTGTTCTAAATAAAACTCTGCCGCTTGTTTGAAATTAGCGCTCGCCTCCTCATTTTTTCCCTGGCGGGCATAAGCGTTACCCAGAAGTTGATAGGCAGGGGCGCAATTAATTTCGATGGCGATCGCTGCCGATGCATCCTCAATTGTCTTCTCGATATTTCCCCCGGCAAAATAGGCCATACTTCGACCTAAATAAACTTCTGTTTTATTAGAATTAATCGACAAAGATTGGGTATAATCTTCTATGGCATCTTGCCGATTTCCTAAGTCAAATTTTGCCAAACCTCGTCGATAATAAGCATCGGCAAAATTGGGGTTTATTTCTATGGCGCGATTAAAATCCGCGATCGCCCCTCGATAGTCTCCAGCAGCAGCTTTATCGCAACCGCTTTCGTATAGTTCTCGTTCCATCGCTTTAATTTAGGTTGGTTTTGGAGGCATTATAGCATAGAGAGTCGGTCAAGTATTGCCAGAAACTCCTTGATATTTCAGAAACCCGGTTTTTTTGAAAAACCGGGTTTCACAGGCCGTTTGAAAAAACCCTACAAGCGGACGACGAATTGGGCGCGATCGATAACCGACGGACGGTGACTGATTAAAATGGTCGTTTTGCCCCGACGAGAGGCCAATAACCTTTGCAAAACCTCCGACTCGCTGGCGGGATCTAAACCGGCGGTAGATTCGTCTAAAATCAAAATCGGCGGGTTGGTGACAATGGCGCGGGCGATCGCCAACCGCTGTCGCTGCCCTCCGGAAAGATTCGCCCCAAATTCTCCCAAAACCGTTTGATACTTCTCGGGCAACTTACCGATAAATTCATCCGCCGCCGCTATCCGACAAGCTTTGACTATTTCCTCGAAGGTTGCTTCTGGGGCTGCCAAGCGGAAGTTATCAATAATCGACCGACTCCAAAAATGGGCATCTTGGGGCACTAATACCACCTGTCGTCGCAAACAATCTAAAGAGAGGTCTTGTAAGTTATAGATGCCGATGCGGATATTACCGGAGGACAAGGGATATAACCCCGCGATTAATTTTGCTAGGGTACTTTTACCGCAACCGGACTCGCCAATAAGAGCGATCGCTTTGCCCCCAGGAAATGTGGCGGAAAAGTTTTCTAATAAGTCAAGTCTTCCCGGATAATGAAAGTTAATATCCCTGCAAATAATCTCGGAATTACTAGCAATTTTAGCTAATGGTTTTTGCTCGTCGCCTTTTGTTTCTGGCGTCGCTTCGATAACTTCTCCTAAGCGTTGAGTTGCGGTTTTTACTCTGGTCATTTCGTCCATCAATCCCACTAGGGTACTAATAAAATTATTGAGGTTGGCAGCGAGGGCGATAAAAGCTAATAATTGACCGATAGTTAATTCTTCTGCTATTACTAAATTGCTGCCCAACCAAATTAGAGTTATAGCCCCCACGCTGCTGACTGCTTCTGAAAAAATATCGTTAAAAATGCCAATTTGATTGGTACCATAGCTGAGGTTTGCCAGCCGCCCAAAACGCCCTTGAAATTCCTCCCAGAACAAAGGGGCGCTGCTGGTAGCTTTGAGAGTTAGAGAACCTTTAAAAGTCTCGACTAATACTCCTTGATTTTCCGCTTCTAAAGCTAATAATTTTCGATTTTTTTGCTCCAAAATTGGCAGCATTAGAATAGTAGAAAAGGTCATCAATACGGCAATTAACAGAGCAAATAGCGCCAAATAACTGCTATAAAAAAACATGAAAGCGACGGAAACTAAGGCAATAAAAAATTGACTGGGAATGGCGATAATAGTTTGAGAAACTAATTGATTGATTTCTTGGATGTCGGTTAAGCGACTGACAATTTCGCCGCTGCGCCGGGTTTCGTAATAGGTTAAGGGCAAGCGGAGGATTTGTCTGCCAAATTCCATGACTAATCCTAGTTCTAAGCGTTGGGCAAAATGAGCGATCGCGTTAGATTGAACTAACTCCAGACAGCCGCTAAATAAACTGATAATAATGACGGCGATCGCCACGCTAGCTAATAACTGAGTATCCCCTCTAACTAATACGTCGTCGGTGAGTATTTGGATGAGAAAAGGAGAAGCAATAGAGAGCAAACCCAAGACAATATTTAAGAGAAAAACTAAACTCAAAACGCTGCGATATTTCCAAATTTGTCTCAGCCATTGCCCCAAATTGCTGCCCGGTTCTTCCGTTCCAGTAAAAAAGCGTTTTGGGTCCGGTTCTAACAGCAAACAAACCCAATCTTCCCACCCTTCTGCCAACTCTTTTTTTGACAGATAGCGAATGCCGATTGCCGGGTCTGCAATAACGTATTTATTACCTTTTTTTCCATATAAAACTACCCAATGATAGCCTTGCCAGTGAATAATTGCGGGTAGTGGTGCCCTGTCTAGTTGCTCTAAAATTTCGGCAGATGCCCGGACGCTTCTGGCATTAAAACCGATAATTTCTGCTCCCTGTTTTAAACCTAATAAAGTAGTTCCTTGTTGGCGAGTTCCTGCGGCTTCTCTTAATCTATTTATGGTTAAATTTTTACCGTAATATTTAGCAATAGAAGCCAAACAAGCAGCGCCGCAATCTTCCTCGCTTTGTTGGGAGACGATTTGGTATTTTTTAAAGCTGTTAACTTCGCCGTAATCTGGCGTACCCTGGAAAATTGGAATTAGTTCTAACATAAGTTTTTTGATGTTTAATTGATTGGATTTAGGGGCGGTTAAGAAACC
>CAZSTZ010000093.1:20480-24307 GCA_964609515.1 uncultured bacterium
AGCTTTTTGTCAATTGTTAATTGTCAAGCGTCAGTTGTTAATTATTAATTGTTAGTTATTATGGATGATTTTCAAAGCGATGAATTTCTGCCGCCCCTCAGTCGTTGGACGACTTTAGGAGGGTTATTTCTGGCGGGAACTTTTGGGGCTTTAGTGGCTCTCGCTAGCGTTATTAAATATAGTCCTACGGTTAAGACGACAGCGATCGCTCGACCGGCAGGAGAGGTGCGCATCGTCCAAGCGGCAGCGGAAGGCAGGGTTGAAAGTATCGAGGTCAAGGAAAATGAAGAAGTGGAGAAGGGAGAGGCGATCGCTCGCATCGATAGTTTGCCACTCTTGCGACAAAAGAATCATGTACGAGACAACATCGAACAATGTAAGGTGGAACTAGAACAGGTTAACGGACAACTAAAATCTATAGAAGCTCAGATTATAGCAAATTTAGAAATGCTCGGTTATTACCCGGAACTAAGTCCCAGCGAGGAATCTCTGGAATCGTGGTTGGTGATGTTATCGAGATCTATGCCTAATTTAGCGCAGGAGTTGGGGAAGGAAAGACGGAACTTGTTAATTAAACGCACGGAATTAATTAAAGATATCACTAAAGGCAATAAAGAACTTTATCAATTGGGGATTAAATTAGATAACAGCGCCATCCGATCGCCCATCGACGGCACTATTCTCAAGTTAAACTTGCGCAACCCCGGGCAGGTGGTGGAGGTGGGAACGGCGGTTGCTACTATCGTTCCGACAGAAGTGCCCTTGGTGTTTAAAGCGAGAGTACAAGTCGCAGATATCGGTAGAGTCAGGATAGGCCAAAGGGTACAAATTCGCGTTTCTGCCTATCCCTTTCCCGACTACGGCATTCTCAACGGCACCGTTACGAGTATTTCACCAGATGCCTTTACTCCCGATAATATAATTAGCGGTGGCGGCGAGGTTTATTACGAGGCAACGATCGCCCCGGAGAGAGGTTTTTTAGGAGAAGGCGATCGGGTGTATCCCATCCAGTCGGGAATGGAAGCGAGGGCAGATATTATTACTTCCGAAGAAACGGTTTTAACTTTTGTCTTAAGGAAAGCGAGATTAACAATTAACAATTAGTTCGTAGTAATCGCGGAGCGCGATAAAGTTCGTAGTAATCGCGGAGCGCGATTCTTCAGTTCGTAGTAATCGCGGAGCGCGATTCTTCAGTTCGTAGTAATCGCGGAGCGCGATAAAAAAGTTAAGTTAGCAACAGATAGGTTATTGGCGGGCGATTAGCAATTAAGAAAAATATTTATTTAAAGCGATCGCTCTCAACAAAAAAAGCCGATTTATGGCAATTTTTACAAAAATATCTTATTCAGAAACCCGGTTTTTCCAAAAAACCGGGTTTCTTGCCAAAAAACCGGGTTTCTTGACTGGTCCTCTAGTCGCAATTAGAAAAAAAGCCGAGTTTATTGCAATCGCAATTTTTCCAATTTGCTCTCGTACAAAGATAACTTTGGATACAGTTCGATCGCTACCCGAAAAGCTGCGATCGCCTCTTCTAATTTGCCTTGTTTTTCCAAAACTTCTCCTAAATTATAGTGGGACCAATGAAAGTTAGGGTTAAGTTCGATCGCCCGACGGTAAGCGTTGGCCGCTTCGTCTAGTTTTCCCTGCTTCTGCAAAACTTTCCCCAAATTATGATAAGACCAGGAATAATTAGGATTGAGAGCGATCGCGCGTTGGAAGGCAGCAAACGCCTCATCTAACTTGCCTTCTTTCTCTAGAGTCTCTCCCAATTTCAAGCAATCCTTGTAACTGCCATTTTCTAAAATTTTTAAAGTTTTCTCCGCAACCACCGGAGGTTTTTTAACCTCCGATTTTGGCCCCGAATCTGAAGGCGAATAAGCTTTAACTTCCACTTCGACTTTGGCGGTGGGAAAACCTTTGTTTTTGAACCAAGTTACCCCCTCTTGAACTAAATCTAATTCTAATAGATAACTTCCCTCGGTTTTGGGGGCGGTTACAGTCAAGATTAACTCAATTTCTTCCTGGGGTTTCACATCTTTTTTAAACGCTACCCTACCATCATCGTTTTGTAGCAGTTTTCCATTTTCATCTAACCAGTGATTGCCGCAACGCATCCAACTAAAATCGACATCTCCATACCAAATAACCTGACTTAAATTTTTAACAATTACTTCGATATCGACTTTTTTACCCGGTTTTGCTGCCAGGTATTTTTGAGCGGTTATTTCTCCTCGATACCAAGAATCAGGGAGTTGCTGCGGGTAATATTTTTGGTGTATTTTAATTAGGCGATCGTAAATTAACTGCCAATCAAAATCGTAATCGCAATAAGGACTATGCCCCTCATCTAAATCGACAATAGAATCTGCCGGCACAAACATTGGTTTTATACCATTTTCTCGAACATCTCCCCACCACGGACCTTGGTCGCTAGTATGCCCGAAATTACAATGAGCTACTCCTGGTTTATTAGCTAACCAGGTTACTAAAGTTAGCCCGGCGCTGATAACGGCTATATAAGAATCTATGGAATATGCCCAAACAATGGTTTCGTAAAGAGGACAATCGAGGGCATCGTAGGTGGTAATTTCGTTAGGAATTAAAGCGAGTATTTTCTCCATAGTAGTTTTTTCGTCGGGAAATCCATCAAAGGCGATCGCCATATTTGGATAATCTCGATAAAGAGCATTGATGATGTTAGCATATCCTTCCACCCGAGAACTCCATACCTTATCGTGACCGCGCAAATTAATCCATAAAAGGGGGAAATGTTGCTTCGCTTTTTCTATTTTTTCTACAAAAGCTTCTGCACATTTTTTCAGAGCATTATCGTAGATTCGGTTGGCTAATTCTTGTTTGACACGAACATCGGTTACTCTGACTGCAAGATAGTTATTTTCTAGCATCAGTTTGGAGATGCTTTGCTTTTCTAAAACTGGCTGTAACTTATCGGATGAAATTTCTGGGAAGATTTCTCCGACGTTAAAAGCATCGCCGTATTTGCCTAGCAGAAATTTATCGATTTTGTCTAAAATTTCGTTTTCTAATAAAAATTGGATTCCGGTTATTTCGTTCCAAAAATAATGACCTAAATTTGCATAGACAATTCCTAAAAGGGCTACCACTTCTTTTTTGGTGTTGTTGGAAATATAGGATTTTACCGCTTTCCAGTTAGTTACGGTGTCAGCTTTAAAGCGATTGATGATATCTGCATTCATCAAACAATGGAGACCGTTTTTTAACTTGATAACTAAATCCAATCTGGGAAAATAAATGTAACCCTTGTCGCTCTGAAATTCCAAAGCAATTACATAAAATACCTCCTCGCCGACAAAGCGATAAAAGATGGAAGCAGTATCGAGCTCGTGTTCGCCAAAAGCGATCGCGCTAGCGCAAATTTGAGAGCTATCCGACTTGAGAATCTTGCCGCTACTGGGGCAAACGGCGTACATATAGCCAGTTTCTACGATAGTTTGCTGAAAGTTAATGGCAGGATCGACGGCATACCAAACCCTTGAGTTTTGTACGTTTCTCGTGGTTTTGTGAGATAAAATTGCGTTGTTTTTATCACTATCTACCCCCCCCGCGTTCATATAAAGCTGCTCCAATCCCCTGCGATCTAGCCCTATTAATTCTAAATTAGCGACGGACAATCCTGCCATTTCCAGATATTGTTTTTGGCGATCGCTCAATTTTCCCAAGTCCATAAACTGAGATTTGCCCGTAAAAGTAAAGTATTTATAAGCAGTCTCCCAGTTAATTTCCTTTTGGCAATAAGGGTTGTTTTCATCGAAGATTTCCAGTTGATTTAATCCCCGCCAAATGTA
>CAZSTZ010000094.1:0-2649 GCA_964609515.1 uncultured bacterium
ATTCCCCATTCCCAATTCCCCATTCCCAATTCCCCATTCCCAATTCCCCATTCCCCATTCCCAAAAAGCGTGCTTGTCTGCAGGTTCTACTCAAAGGTGACGTGCATCCTGGTTTGGATTTAAAAACATGGGGGGCTTAAACCCTTGAGTATGCAAACCATTTAATAACCAAACCTTTAGGGTTATTGCTATCCATTTAATAAAAGCCAAATTAAGTCGTGAAATTGCTAATTTAATGCTAAAATAACCACCCATAACTTTTAGATGGCCCCATAGCTGAAGCTAGGGGCTATTTGCTGTTTGTCTATCTAATATTGGGGTTAATAATGGACAACTTAATTTGGAAGCTTTGGGTGGATTTAAACAACCGACAAAATCGCGATGATGGATTCACTTTAATCGAGTTGTTGGTGGCGATCGTTATTATGGGTGTTTTGGTAGCCATCGCTCTACCGTCTTTTTTGAAGAAAGCTAACGATGCCAAAGAAGTCGAAGCGCAACAATACGTCAATTACCTTAACAAAAATCAGGTAATTAACTATTTAGAAAAAACCAATTTTACAGATTCTTTTGGCGAGCTATCTTTGGACTCAGGAGAACCGCAAGATGAAACTGAAGAATATTTAGCTAATGAAGGGTTTGTTTTGAAGGAGACAGCCAATTATTTATATGGTATTAAATCCTCCTTTGTTTACAACGATCGCCCCGTGACGATCCAAATCGCCCGCAGCAGAATTGATGCCCTCAAATCTTATGCAGGGGTTGTTTATTTCAAAGATGACAAGCTTCAAACCATAATTTGTCGGGATTACGATTCCAGTTTGTTAGGATTTTTTGTACCCTCTCCTAACATGGATGCCGTACTCTCTTTGCCCTCCCAGAAGTGTCGGTAAGAATCGCTCTTCGCGATTGCTACGAACGTTCGTAGTAATCGCGAAGAGCGATTGTTAAGATTTGTAACAATTTTCTCCTTTTGACGTAAAAAACCCTCGCCCCGCCACAGAGAAAGGATAGAGGGGAAAAAAATTCGGTCCCCTCCTGTAAACCTCGATGGGGAACAATGAACGAAGACGAAGAACTGCGAGAGCGGGCCCTTGAGGCCCAGAGGCATCCACCGAGAAGCCGACAGCGACGGACAGCTCTCACAAAGCTGATGGAGGGAATTTGGCGATCGGACAGAATTGCCCGTCCTTATAAATATCAATTTCCGGAATTTTATGAGGACATCCTGACTGAAGCGCTCCAGAGAACTGCTTTTTATCTATGTAATAATATCGAGAAGTACGACCCGGAGAGAGGTCCGGTAATGAGATGGTTTAATTATTTTCTGGAAACGCGATTTTTCCGGGAGGCAATTCCAGAAATTGTTGGCACTCCTAATGTTTTTGTCAGCGATTCTATGGATGGTTTCAGCAGCCAAGAAAATATTTCGCCCTTGTTATCGGAAGAGCTGATAAAATACATACAGGAAGACCCAGAGGGTCTATTAAAAAACCTAAAACATAAGGTTTACAAGCAAGTCAATTTTGCTGATTTAATCTCCCGCAGAATGGCAGGGGAAAAATGGAAAGATATTGCTGCAGATTTAGGTGTCAAAGCATCTACCCTGAGCGATTTTTATCAACGCTGTTTGAAAGAAGTCGCCCCTCAAATAAAACTTTACTTAGAAAGCTGAGGTTAATTCAATGAAGGTCTTAGAAACTCTCGAAAATTTAACTTTTACCGTGCCTATTTCTGCTAAGTTTAAGCGTCAAGCAGAACTGTTTAGAACCCAACAAAAAAATGCTGCTAAGGGCGATAAAGTTTATTACAATACCTTAGCTGTTTTAGCAGTAGATTTTTACTGTCAATGCATGGGAATTTACACTAATTTACAAGATTCTGCTAGCTGGAATTTAATAACGCAAACTTTGGCAGACGTAGCAGATTTGTATTTAGAAAATCTCGGTTTTTTGGAATGCCGACCGGTGTTGGGCGAGTCGGATTTTGTGGAAGTTCCAGCAGAGGTTTGGAAGGACCGCATCGGTTATCTGGCGGTTGGATTTAATGCCGAATTAACTGAGGCGAAAATATTAGGATTTTTGCCCCAAGTTGACGCGGAAGAAATACCTTTTAGCGAGTGGGGTTCCCTGGAAGATTTACTGGAGAAAATCGAGCATTTAACCGTCGCTGCTGCTACTACCGAAGGGCAAGTTTCAACTGTTACTAAATTGAGTCAATGGTTGGACGGTGCCTTTGATGCTGGTTGGGAAAGTTTAAAGACTATTACAGAATTATTAGACCCCCAACCCCAGAATTTTGCTTGGCGTACTAGAACGGTTCAAACTCGTAAAAATACTCTGGAAGGTGCCAAGTTAATAGAGTTACAAAAAACGGGCGATCGCCTGGCTTTGTTGGTAAGTTTAACAGGATTTGACGAGGAGGAAATTGATGTGGAAGTCGAACTTTTTCCCCTTGGAAATCAAACCCATTTGCCCGAGGATTTACAACTAGCAATTATCGACAAAACTGGGGAGGCGGTAATGCAGGCGATCGCTCGTTCTACCCAAAACATCCAGTTAGACTTTAGCGCCGAATACGAGGAAACTTTCCAAGTAAAATTATCTCTGGAAGATACCACGATTACGGAACTATTTCAAGTTTAGTTAG
>CAZSTZ010000094.1:2749-4504 GCA_964609515.1 uncultured bacterium
TAAGCTGCTTTTCACACCCAGAAACCAGGTTTTTTAAAAAAACCTGGTTTCTTAAATCTCCAGACTTACAAACAATTAAAAACAATCCAACAAACTAACGCGCTGTTCGACATCTGGTATCGGCGCTTTTTTCCCCTTTCGATTCAACCAAATCGCCTTAATTCCTACTCCCAAAGCACCTTGATAATCGGCAGAAAAACTATCGCCAATATGCAAAACTTCCTCTGGTTTGCAAATATTTATGGTTAAGGCATCAGTAAAAATTTTGGGATGGGGTTTGGCTGCCCCTACTTCCGTAGAAATAGTAACGTTAGAGAAATAATCTCTCAAGTCTAACGCTTCTAAAACGTCATCAATTCGCGAATCGAAATTAGAGACAATTGCTAAGTCGATGCCCTGACTTCGCCATTTATCCAAAGCCGGTTTAACGTCATCGTAAACGTACCAAGGTTCCGCAGTGGCGAAATAACTGTACAGTTCGGCAAAGAAAGCATAAAAGTCAGAAAAGCGATCGCGCAACCCCGCCGCTTCAAATGTTTGATAAGCGATCGCCTCCCACCAATCATATTCTAATTGACGAAGCTGCCACAATTCTTCCTCGGGAAAAGCCATCGGTGGAGCTGTTTTAAAGCTCTGAAAAAAAGCTTTATTTAAGACAACCGGATTTGCCTTAACTCCCCACCGACGAGCTAATAAAGCATAAGCTTCTCCCACGCTACCCCGAACGTCAAACAAAGTACCAACTGCATCGAGAAAAATAGTCATTGGCAATTAACAATTAAGAATTTATACCATCTCAGAAACCAGGTTTTTTGAAAAAACCTGGTTTCTTAAGAGCTCTGAGACAAACCGGTATTAATCATCGGTTGAATATTTTGTTCGGCAGTCAATACCACCAACAAATTATTAACCATTGCCGCTTTGGTAGCGTCGTCCAAAACCAAAGTATCGCGATCGCTCAACCGATTTAAAGTCATTTCCACCATGCTCAAAGCTCCCTCAATAATTTGTCGCCTCGCAGCAATAATGGCCTCTGCCTGCTGCCGTCGCAACATCACTTGAGCGATTTCCGGGGCGTAAGCGAGATAAGAAATGCGACTTTCTAGCACTTCAACCCCCGCAATTTGCAAGCGATCCTGAACTTCTTCTTGCAAAACCCCCGCCACTTCCAGGGTAGCGCCCCTCAAAGATGACTTATCTTCCTCGTTGGTATCGTAAGGATAGCGAATGGCGAGGGCGCGGATGGCCGTTTCGCTTTGGATGCCGACGAATTCTTCGTAATCGTCCACATCGAATAACGCTTTGGCAGTATCGATCGCCCGCCAAACTACTACCGCCGCAATCTCGATGGGATTTCCGCAAGCGTCGTTAACCTTGAGCTTGTCGCTGTTAAAGTTACGCACTCGCAAAGAAATCGGCATTTTCTCTGCCAAAGGATTAACCCACCAAAAACCGGCCTCTCTGGCGGTACCGATATAGTTGCCAAAGAAAACCAGGGCTAATGCTTGATTTGGTTCGATCGCCACTAAACCTAAGATTCCTATTAGGGATAAAGCGATTAAAAGCACTCCTAAGATTTCGGTGGGGCCGAGATATTCCCAAGAGTTAGTATTGGCAATGGCAATTAGGGGGAAAGCTAACAAAATGCCGAGAAAGGCGATCGCTATGATTGCTGCCAAAGCTAGAAACCCGTTGGTTTTAAAAGCTGAAGATTCTTTCATAATTGGGGAATGGGGAATGGGGAATGGGGAATGG
>CAZSTZ010000094.1:4604-16746 GCA_964609515.1 uncultured bacterium
AACAGGCAGGATGCCCGTTCTACAGATTACCCGTTAAACAATAGTTCTCGAACCGGACGAGACATCCAGTTAAAAGCAACCTTGAGTTGGTGTTCTAAAGTGGGCAACCGATATAGATAAATCAAGCGGCGGGCCAAGTGAGCCGGTTGTCCGTCGAGTTGAACTCCCAAACCGGTCAAAGTGGCGTTGTCCAAACCTAAAGCCATCATTTCTCCCAAACCTTGATAGCGGAAGGGCAGTAAAGGCCGCCCCGTCAAAGATGCCCAGATGTTCCAGCCGGCATAATCTGCTTGTTGGAAGGCCGCTTGTGCCGTTGGCGGTATGTTTTGTCCGTCGGCATCTTTGCAGTCTGACAAATCTCCCAAAGCAAAGATATCGGGATAGTCAACGACTTGTAACTTATCGTTAATGGAAATTTGACCCCGCTGATTTTTGGGCAAAGAGATATCTTCTAATATCGGCGCGACTTTAGTGCCAACAGTCCACAAGACTAAATCTACGGGGATGATATCCGTCTGTTCTTTATAAACCAGGGAAATCGTATCCGGTCCGATCGCGCTGACATCCGTTTCCAAGTCGGTCCAGATATTCCGCGCCGATAAAGCTTTGGTGGCTGCGTCGCGGTTGAACTCGGGAGAGGTTCGCAGGATTTTATCTCCCCGTTCCACTATGCGAATGCGAGCTCGCTCTTTGAGCCTGTCTGCTAACTTGCAGGCTAACTCCACGCCGCTATAACCGCCACCAACTACGGCGATACGAATTTTATCTTTATCGGATGTTTCTAAAAATCGCAGTCGTTCTTGCAACCGATAGGCATCTGCCATCTCTCGAAAAGGTATCGCATTTTCCTTCGCGCCTTCTACTATATCTAAAGGAGTCTCGCCACCCATCGCTAGAACGAGGCGATCGCTACTAAATTCCCGACCGTCTTCTAAGACTGCTCGCTTTTTGTTAATGTCGATATCGGATACTACCCCTTGACAAAAACGGATTTCTGTGTTAGCGAGGAGTTCCTCAAAAGGCGGGGCAATTTCCCAGCTTTCGAGTTCGCCGGTGACGATTTCGTAAAGTAGGGGAGAAAAGAGGAAGCGATCGCGCCTATCGACGAGCGTTATTTCTGGTTTTTGGGACTTTTCCCAGGGAAACTGGGTCAAGCGGAGGGCGGTATAAAGTCCGCCAAAACCGCCGCCGAGAATGGTTACGCGCTTAGATGGTTCGGTCATGGTTGGGATGGGGAATGAATAGGGTTTTTTATAGCATAGCAAAGTTTGACGCTTTTTGTTAGTTTAATTGTCAGTTGTTAGTTGCCCCAGAGATTTGTTTGTCTCAAGCGGATTGCAAAAAAGCCTCGATCGCCTCCTGGTTTAACTCAGCCACCGACTTACCCCGACTCACCGCCACTGCTTGCAAGCGGGCATAAATGCCGTTGGAGATTTCCAGGACGGGGAGGTCGTCGGAACACAGAGGCGATCTTAGTGGTTCTATATAATAAGGCAATTTAACCTCTGCCGCTAATTCTGCTTTTTGCCAAGTTGGCGATTGGGAGTTAAAGATTAAAGTGTTCTGAATGCGTTGAAAAACAGTGCGTTCGTAATTAAACAATAAGACCGCATCTCCTGAAAGTTTGCTTAGTAACAACATGGATGCTGCCAACAAAGTATGTTTTCCTTTTTCGTAATCTCGGTTAGAATTCAGCGAAAACCAAACATCAATCGTAGGCTGAAATCCATATTCTAACTGCATAATCGATCGCCGCATTTCCGTCTCTGGAAAAACCCCTATAGCCGCGCCAGGACTTAGTAACCTAGACTCTTCGCCACGCTCTAGAGAAAGTTCTTTCGACAATAAATCTGATATTTGTTGTGGTTCCCATTCTGTATCGATTCTTAATTCGTAGTTTAATGACACGAGCTTTTACCTCCTTTTTTTTATTCGCTAAACGGAAAGAATTCGAGAATAGTTTCTCCTTTGATTACGATAATCTCTCGAAGGTCGGGAATAGGGTTGCTAGTAAGTTGCTGGCGTAATGCTTCTAAGGAAGCCTTACTATCATCTAAGTTAAGAACGATCCTATCCGCCTGGCCGCTTCCTACCTTGGCAGCGATCGTATCCACAATATTATAAACTTTTGGAGTCGAAGGCGCATAACAATCAAATATCCGTCCTTCTATTTTATAATCTGGGTTTTCTTTTCCTGGAACTGCCGGCTTTTGCTCTACATTATAGCCAGCAAGAGCCAAAGTTATCGCCGATTCATTTTCTCGTCTGAGTCCGCGAGTTGTGTGTGCGTCATCAGTGGCTCTTATTATAGCAGGAAAACCTCTTGGAGTTCCTCCTTCCGGTCCAGATGGTCTGGTGAAATTTGTCATTTTTAGCTTTTCAAGAATTGACTCTATTACTATACGGGGCTACATCGCTGACATTCTAACTCTAATGTTGCATTACTACAACTCCCACACTCCGAACAAATAAACGTTTCTCCCTTATTTTCCATCCAGCAAGGAATGGCGAGAACGTCTCTACCCAAAATGCGATCTATCCATCCTGCTTCGCGCTGTTTGCTTTCGATACTGTTTACTTGAATAAAAGGATATTTAGCACCACAAGCACCGCAGCTTTTTGTTCCCCAAGAACTACTGCAGTTGGAACAAAAGCAATTAAAATTTTGACTGTTTTCTGATACTTCAAAGCGAGTTTGTTCGCTGTGGCAAGCGGGGCATATTTGTAAAGGTTGGAGGCGATCGCTTGCTTCATTAGGCAATTTTTCCAACTCTTCAAAATTTAGTTCTTCCTTCGATGCCTTACCGCGAACTTCGGTTGATTTCATAATCTTATGAAGCTCGTTTTTAAAACTTTGCTTTTCTTCTTCTTTCGGCATTTGCAATATTTTAAATTCCCCAATATTTTCTCCTTTTTTTAACCATTTACTAATTGCCAACAATTCCTCTGGCACTTTCTTAGTTAATTTAATAGTAGGCGGATAAGATTTGTACCTTTGACTGTTAAGCCACCACTGAAGAGAGCGGGCAACCCTTTCCACGCTTTCAATTTCCAAAGGACTTACTGGCAACAGGGCAAAAGATGACTCTTTTGGCAGACGATCGTTGCCAATAGTATTCATTTTTCTTTGCAAATCTACTGGCAGTTTTTCTCTTTCTAACTCCGTACTCGGATAGAGAATAACGGTGTAGGGTTTATGTTGAGAATTGCCAATATTTTCCCATAAAGATTCGATAGCTTTGGTATTAGTATTAGCTGCTAAAGTTGCCGCCAAGGGAATCAAATGTAAATCCTGCCATTCTGCTCCCATACTCAAACAAAAACAACCATCATCGCGCCACTGTATTTCCACCTCACCCATCGGTCCTTTAAACTTAATTTTTGCTCCTAATTCTAGCCTAGTCTCGGCAGAGATATTCTCAAATTTAAACCCATCTAACGCCCTCGCAATTAACAAAAAACAAAAAGCTTCAAAACCTCGACAAAGGGCTTGATTTTCCTGGAAGACTTGCAGAGCATTTTTATGGTTTCCTCCCCCAGAATCTACCCATTCTCTCCACAAAAAAGCGACGTGGCGGTAGTGCTGGTCGTTAACAAGAATATTAGTCATTTTTAGAGAAGTACCAACATAAACGCGAGGAGGAATAGCGCCATACAACTCCGTGTCGATTAAACCGCGTAAATTAGATTGCAAGTTTCTCAAATAAGCGAGGGTTTTTTCGGCAATTTTTACCCTTTCGTCAGCCTCAAATTGCTCCCCCCATAAACTGCATATTCTCTCTGCATTTCTCCAGTGAATGTCTGTGGTTTTGTGGGAAAAATCGGCTGCATTTTCGTAGAGTTTTTTCAGGTTATTTAACTCTTGAATTCTTCGATTAATATAGTTTAATAAATTGTCGATTAACTGCTTGGCAACGCGGTTTTCATAAATGTTATGTAAATCCTCTTGCACTCGACTTAAAATCCGTTTTGGTAAGACGGAACGCAAAGTTCTTCTCTCCCAATCTTCTGTATGAGATGCGAGAAAACTGGCAGCAGATGGAGGTATCCTTTTGGCGCGAGAAACTGGCAATCTTTCTATTTCAACTTTAAGATAAGTCCGGGGACGATGGCAGACTTCTTGCAAGCGTCCGAGGCGATCGCCTACTGCTTTTTCTAATGGCTGAATTTCGATTCTTTTATCCATTCCCGGAATTAACGGAGAAACTTTTATCCAGTCTTCCCAAGAGTCGATTTCTTGAAGGCGACCTTCAAAATAACGAATGCTTTCCGGCAAAATATCGGCGGCAATTTGCCATTTATTAAAACTGCCTTCTAGGCGAAATTTATCCGCCGTTGAAGATAATAAATAACGATTTGTGGCATTGGGAACTAGATAGGTTTTTTCCCAGATCTCGCAACTATTCATCAGCAGACTTTCTGAGTTGCTAATTACTAAAAATTGTCCGAATATCGGGTTGGGAGGCAGTTGGTTAGTTTTGGTTTGGGTTAAGCGATCGTAAAATTCAACAGTCATTTTTATTTTCGGGTAAGCATTTTTGGTTAAAGTTTAAAAACCACGTTTTTTGGTACTTCAGAAACCCGGTTTTTTGGAAAAACCGGGTTTCTTGGTCCTAGCAATTTATTATTCGCCCAGACGGCGAAGTTCGTTATTAATAATTTCGAGCGATCGCACCGGTCCGTTTTTCTCATCTAACCACACCGACTCGATATCATCTTGTAATTGTCGCAGATCGTCAGCTTGGGTATCGTAGCGATCGCGAACTTTCCTTAAAATTTTAGTTGCCAATATATGGTCGGTAGCTTCTCCCAAACTTCCCCCAGAGGCGACGACTACAGGAACGAAATCTTCTATTTGACGCTGGAGGCGGTTGCCCCAACCCACCCGGAAGCGATCGCTCAAAGTGTCTTCGATAGTATGTAGAAATTCGTCAGTCTGGCGGGCAGAGTCTTTGCAGTCGCTTTTAGCTTTATCAAAAGCCTTTTTCAACGCTTCATAAGAAATTGGCGAAGAACTATCTACCGCTGCGGGCTCGAAACGTTCCCGGTTGCGGGGAAGTTCCATGACGTGAGCGCGATCGTAGGTTTTATCCGCAAATTCTAAAGTAGTCTCGTCGTGGTTGGCAGTGCCGACGAACCAGACATTATCGGGTATCGGCAGCTTTCTACCCTCGCGCAACAGTCGCGGTGCCGGTTCCACTGGTGCTGTCATTAAGTCTAATTCTGGTTTTGGCTGCTCTAACTTCGACAAAAAATCGGCAAAATACTGTTCCGGGCGAGATAAGTTCATTTCATCGAGAACAATTAGATAAATTTTCTCCCGATATGAAGGACACTGGGCCTTGTAGAGCCCTTGCAAAAATTCTGATTCGTAGAACTTGCCCTCAAAAGCGTTGAAATGTCCGATTAAATCTTGGCGATCGCGCCATCCCGCCTGCACCTCCACCAAAGTGCTGCCACCGCGAACGGCTCTAGCAAACGCCAGAGGCAAACTGGTTTTACCGGTACCGCTGATGCCCTGGAGGATATGCAGTTTGCTCGCTGCCAAACCTCCTAAAAACACTCGGATATCTCTGGGAGAGTAGTATAGCTCCTTGGCGGCGATGCGGTGGCGCACCTCTTCGGCGAATGTTGCCAAGTCGGGAATTTCTGCTTCCGAGAGGGAACTTTCTGTTTGTAACGTTTTATTTTCGTCCATTGTAGCGCAGGCAGGAAACGCACTTTTACCCTCAACTTTGCTGGTTAACTCGTTGACTTGTGCTTTCAGTTCCTCGATCGCCGTTTGCAACAGACTTCTACTTGCTAATAAAGTCTCTTTTTCATCGCGCAAGTCTTCGACTTCGGTAACGGCAATGCGACTATTAGTAAGTTGATGTTTGAGTTGCCCCATTTCTCGTTTGAGTTGGGATTTCTCCGTCTCCCAAGCTTCCTGTTTTGACTCTAATTCTCTCAATCTTTCCGTCGCATCTTCGCCGGGGCGACGAGCTAGTTGGCGTTCCAGTTCGTCTTTTTTCTGCTGCAAAATTTCTATTTCTTGGAGGACTTCTTCTGGGGTTTTATGACCGAACTTTCTCTGTGCTTCCTCTTTTCGAATAAGCACGGACTGGAGGCGATCTCGCTCTTTTCTTGCCAGTTGCAATGCCTCCTTATAAGCATTAAATTTCCCCTCATATTCCTCCAACTTCGCCGCCACTTTCCGTTCGATTTTATCGTTTAAAGCCTCTCGTTCTTCTTCCAATAATTCCCTTTCCAATTCCAAATTTCTACTTTCGCGCTTCAGCCTTTTTTTCTCATCCGCAAGACTCTGTTTTTCCGACTCAATCTCCCGATTTTTGGCTTCCACATTTTCTTCAAATTCAGCACGTTTTCGAGCTAGTTCTCCTTCCAGATTATTTAAAGAAGTCGCCCTCTCCTCAGAAATAGTTTTGCGCAATTGACTCAATTCGTCTCGCAAAACTTGTGCTTCTCCATCCAAATTAGCTAAAGCAGCGCGATTTTCTGCGGCAAAATCTGCCTCGGCATTTAACTCCCGTTCTTTTAAATCTCGCTCTTTTTTTAACAGTTGTTTTTCTCTGGTTTGGACATCGTTTAGCTGTCGATTTAATTCCTCTTGTTTGGCAGATAATTCCTCCCGCAAATTGTCAAGACTTATCTCTTCTATTTCTAACTCTTGTTTCAATTTTTCTGCCTTATCCGCTTCTGCCTTTAACCGCTTTTCTTGAGCCTCAAATAACTGGCGGGCCTCATCGGCTTTTTTCCAGATATCCTCTAAATTAATATTTGCTGGAGGCGTTTCAGATTGAATAGCATTTAGATCTGCCTCCGTAACATTATTCGTTGCTTGTTCCTGCAAATTATCGATTTTAGCAGCAGTCGCTTGAGTTGTAGTTTGCGAATTGTTAGCTTTTTGATTGTTATTATTCCGATTTTTTTTAGCCATTGTAAATTCCTCTTAATTAATGGTTTCCATAGCGCTTTTGTTACTGATTAATTACAACTGCGATCCCCCTAAATCCCCCTTAAAAAGGGGGACTTTGAAACTGAAATTGGCTCCCCCCTTTTTAAGGGGGGCGGGGGGGGATCGAGATAATGAAATTGGCTCCCCCCTTTTTAAGGGGGGCGGGGGGGGATCGAGAGCTCGTACTTCATAGATTAAAAAACTGCTATAATTCATAATAATTAATTCCCAAGGTCAAAGCGACAAACTGATAAACCGTATCAACTTGACGGGATACCTCGGAAAAGCTTTGTTGTTGCCCCGAATAATGACCGCTTTCATTGCGCTTAGATGCCAGTTCGTCTAATCGATGTAACATATCTGGAGCAGTTTTAGCAACGCGACGAAGGGGATGTTCTAATTCATTTTTAGCTGTTAGTAAAGCCGCTAAAAGTAAAGGACGAAAAGAACCCCTACCAGACTCAGCTACTTGCTTAACTTGCCCCAACGAATTTAACAAAGCAGAAGGTAACGGAGTTTTAAACCCTAACTTTTTAGCCAACTCTTTAAGTAATTCATTGTTGTATTTTCTATCTTTTGTCAACAACTTGTAACTGGTATCGCCCGCATATTTAGAAGCATGAATTTGCAAAATATGTTCGCAGACTTTTTGAGCTTTCACCAAAACATCATCTAAGTTTTCTGGTTTCTGAGAAACTTCAGCAGTGCGATACTCTTTTTCCAACATTACCAGAGTTTCAAACACTGGAGATTGGCGAATATTTAAAGTTAACTTTTGCTCTACCCTTTTCTCAGCTTCCTCCTCCAAACGAGCAATTAAAGCCGCTACTTCCTCCTGACTGCTATTAGTAACGCTGGCGATCGCCCCCAAAATCATCTCCCCTAAAAGCGGTATTTCTCGACTCATTTTATCCACTCGTCGCCGCAACCAAAGACTATCCCCCAAACCAAAAGGATCGCAAACCTTCCAAGGCGTTCCATCCAAAGCATTTTCTGGAACGTAACAATAAGTTGCCAGCCAAACTGGAGTCGGTTCTTCCTCAATTAAAGATATCCTTTTTAAATTAGGAACATCTCCCAACCTCTTAATTTCTTCAGCCATTTCTTCCTCTTCCCATTCCGCAAAATCGTCTCGGTTTTTCTGAGTTCTATAATGTTTTTTAACAGCATTTAAAATCTCAGCCGCCTCCGGTTGACGCACTATCGTATTTTCCACTGGAAAAGGCATATAAGCTCGTTCTTTTCTCGGCTTTCCTCTAGTACCAAATACCAGACGGGGAAAACCTTTTTCGTTATATTCAACCTCCGCATATTCTAAGCGATCGACAAAGCGAGGCCACAAATCTCCCCGCCACGGATCCTGGAAAACATAACCCGCCACTAACTCCTCTTCCTCTATAGTTTCCTTGGCTAAAATATCGCGACCTCTATCGGTCATTAAGCCATAATTATCGATGAAATTGAGTTCGCTTAATTGAGCTAAAACTAAAGCAGATAAATCTTTAGCAATGCCCAAATTTTCGCTAATTTCTTCAGGATTAAAAGAACCAGCTTGACAAACTCCAAGTACGGCTTTTTGCAAGATATTAATTTGGCGATATCGTCCTTTAGGAGCTACCACTTTATAATACCAGGCCGGCCATAACAAATACTGCCGCTTGCTCCAACGAGTCGATGCTTTTGGTTGAAAATAAAGCACCGAATTATTACGCTGAAAAGATTTTCCCATATTCCCCCTTGCAAAGCTGATAAAATTCTGTTAAACCCCGAATAGAACTAGCCGCCGCTTCGGGTTTTACCATTTCTAAATCCCCCACGGCAATTAACAGTTTTTGTTGGCGACTCATGGCAACGCACAACCGATTTTCTACCATTAAATAACCGTACTTTTTCCGCAGCGCCCCTTCGCTATCCGCAGGATAATCGTTGCACCGAGTTACTGACAGAAAAACCACATCAAATTCCTTACCTTGGAAAGCATCGACAGTGCCAACTCGCAACCTTTCAATAATGTTTCCTTGACTGTTTCTGGTCTCCCGATAAGCAGCAGCAATTCGATAAATTCCATCTTCATATTCTGCTAATCCTTGTCCGTAAAGTACCTGCCAAAGTTCCCGCACTTGAGCGGAATAAAAAGTAATAACTCCAAAGCTGAGGTCGGGATTAAATTCTATTAAACGCTTCAATTCCCGAGCGATATATTTAGCTTCAATGGGGCGAGATTTGCTCTTTCCTTTAGTTTCTCTACCATGACTCAAAGGCACGTTCGTCCAAGCAGCAACAACTCCCTCATAACCGGGCAAATTATGAATAAAATCTCCATCCGGTCTCCCCGCCCGAATGGGAGGTTCGCCGTTATATTCATAAAAAGTACGGCTGACAAAATCGCCTAAAATTGAGTGCATTCGATATTGAGTATCGAGGGTAATAGTGCGTTTAATGCCGTCGGTTTTTTCTCTTTCTTGTAGTTGGAGAAATAGGCGTTCAAATAAACTTTTTTTCAGAGCATCGCTGGTAGTTTCTGTGGATAGATTTAATTGTCGTTCGACATCGGGTTCGAGAATATGGGGTAATTGACGGTGGTCTCCTACTAGAATAATTCGTCTTTCTGCCCTTGCTAAAGGGATAAATAAATCTAAAGGATTTGCCCTAGCAGCTTCATCGACAATAACATTTTCAAAAACAATATTATCGTCTTTAGCCGATAGCATTTCTCTGCCTACAGATTGCTGGCAAGTTGCCGCCAGTACCACCGTATAATCGCGAATCATTTGTCGCACCCCATCCGGGTCGTTTTCTAAATCGTGTAAATATTCGGCGATCGCCCCATCAACACCCGCCTTAGATTGGTAAACTCCCTCATATAAAATATTAACAATTTCCGTCAGCAACTCTTCTATTTCTGGATTAGAAACCGCTGTCATTACCACATTAGCACTGGGTGTAAGTTTCTCTAATAAATCGGTTTTTAGATGTTCCAATTCTGATAAAAAAGGCGGTTCTTTATCTTCATCCCAGTCCGCAGCTTTTTCTAATAATTCCCGTTGCTTTGGTTCGAGAATTTTTAAACGTTCTAACCGCTTAAGCGCTTTAAAAGCTTTAGCAGTTCCATCATCGGCAAAAGCGGTTTCATTTGTTCTCAAACCTCGCACCGCTTTTAAGCTTAATTCTCTTTCTTCTGGGTCGTCGTCTTTATTAATTTGATTTCGAGATAACTGCTGAGATAATTCTAAGAGGCGATCGCTCAAACTCCCCGGAATTTTATCCTCAGTCAGGTCAAAAATGCTCCGCAATAATTGAGCGGTTTGTTGAGGATTTCCCGGTGCTAAAATATAGCCCCTTACCATCCTGCGAACTCGCTGCAAAATATCCGTTTCTGGTAACTCTGGAAATAGGGTTAATTTGGCTCTTAATTTGTCGATATTTTCCTTACACCAGCGAACCACATTATCCGATGCTTCCGTATCTCCTCTGCGTTTTCCTACTTTATAAGGAGGCAAACCAAAAACCACGCTGCGATCCGCCGCATTTTCGACAGCATCGTGTTGATAACTGGTTAGCAAAGTGCGCCCGGAAACGCTGCTATTTTTATCTGAAACTTCCGCCAATCTTACCTGTAAAGCCGAAATAACTTTAGTTTTTCCCGTTCCCGGCGGTCCCTGAATTAAAGCAATATCGGGAGTATTTAAAGCTATTTGTAAAGCTTCTTTTTGCCTGGCGGTAGGCCCAGAATTTCCAAACACTTTTTTAGTTTTTGCAGAAAGCGCCTCAACTTTTTGATAGCGAGCTAAAGGCACCGATTGATTTTCTAAAAACAGCCCCAATTGAGGCATCGGACATTGAGCATTTCTAATTAATTTCTCTGCTTTTTCCCGACGTTGCAAGCGAGCTTTATCTCCTTGAATAGACATAAATAAACAACCAAATGGAGGAGGAATTAATTCCTCCTCGTCTGGGTCCGACGGTCGCAAATCGATTGTTAGTTTGTGTTGGTTTAAACCTGCTATTTGTCCGTAAAATACCTTATTTTTATTATCGTTTTCCCCTAGTTCTTCACCATCAGAATTGAGCAGATATTCTGGGGGTGCTTTATCTGCCGATAGGGAATAATTATCGCTGTCGGAAAGCATAGCTATTTTTTGAGTTAAATCGTCAGTTTGCTTTAAGTGAAAGCGGCGATCGCCATTTTCTAAAACCTCTTGTTTGTGGTAATAAATAAAGCCAAATTCTCGCACTCTAGCAACAATACTTTCTCTCTCCAACTGATTGTATTCTAGCCAAAGAGATAGATAACTTCCAGCTTGTTCTACCAAATTATCTAATTCTGTTTTGGCAGTTCCGCGAAACTGTCCTGCTATAGAAATATCGCAGAAACTAAACCAACCTTCCACTAAAATTTGCTGGCGATATCCGGCGTTATTTCTGCTGTATTTAACAACGCGATCGATAAATAATTTATCTTCCGAATTGCGCTTAACATCGATAGCTATTTCCTTACCAAAAATCCTCAAACTTTTACCAATTCGATTTTGCTCTTCATCGGGATTCGCCATAATAATTGCCCTTTTATTTTCGGCGTTTTCCTCCTGCAAAGGCAGCAAAAGTTGCCCGTCGAGCCAATCGATAATTTCTCTAGCAGTTGCCGCTTTTTTAAGATGTTTGCTGCGGATTTGCTCGATAATGCGATCGTCAATGCCGATTTCTATTTTATCCTCCCAAATCCTCCGCGCTGGAAATTGATTAATTTGCACCGTCATGCTAGTGGGAGAACTACTTTTTTTAGGATTAATCCCAGATATCCAGCTAAGAGAAGGGAGGTTTCTTTCTAACAGTTTAGTTAATCTATTTTGATTAGTTTTATCGATGCCTCTAACCTCCCAATTATCTTCACCGCGACGCAAAATAATATTTGCATCTACCAAATACAAAGACACTTCATTTTGCAGATTAATCGGAGTTTTTCCCTCGAATTTATCGTCGGTTGCTGCTTCGATTTCAATATTCCAAGTTAGTTCGGATTGGATGTCGCTAACTCTCATAATTTTTCTCCTGGGAATAGCTGAAATGTGATGGCGCGATGACCCCTTTCTAAAGGGCGAGAATGTAAAATCGTGGGGTCAACTTGTTTATCTGGTTTGACAGTAAAATAAACTTTAGTTTCTCGCAGTTCCCTTAACTTAGTTC
>CAZSTZ010000094.1:16846-21858 GCA_964609515.1 uncultured bacterium
TCTGGTTTGACAGTAAAATAAACTTTAGTTTCTCGCAGTTCCCTTAACTTAGTTCCACGAACGCTCGACCAAAAGCGGCGATCGCTCAAACGACGAATATAAACCCTATTATCTCTCTCCAGCGTTAGTTCTATTTCGCGAGTATGCTCTTTATAACCAGGGTCAAAAATTCGACTTGTTAAAATCAAATTACTACCATAACTCAAACCGAGAATTGGTAAATCTTTTGGTTCGTTAACTATCCCTTTTCCTGGCTCCCATCTCCCCACTCTAACTAATAGAAAACTAGGGCGAGGATAGTCGCACCAAGGACATTTTTTATGAGAAAAATAGTAAGTTCCCTCGCATTCTGGACACTCAATAGTAGCATCAGCCGCCGCATAAAGTTTTTCTTTCCATTCAGTTAATTTAGGTCGTTTTAAAGGGTCGCCCAAACCTTCACCAAAACAACGTTGAGATAATTCTCTTAAGTCTTTAGTCAAGACAATTTCTCTAGGCATTCCCCAAGAAGCTCTATTGCTAGAATTATTTGGTTCGTCAATCCAAGGCAACATTCCTGCTAGGGCATTTTCCATTATTTCTGGTTCCCCATATTCGACCATATCTCCTTTTAAAGGATGAACCAAACACAAAGTTTTAAAAGCGATTGCCGCAAAAGCATGGGCGTCGGTAAGAGTATTAACCCCAGACTTTCCTCTTACTAATTCTGGGGCACCATAACCGGGAGTGTAAACCGGAATAGAAGCCGGCGAACTCTCATAATGAAGGTTATCAATATCGATTAATCTTACTTCCAAACCATCCGCATCCTCAGAGACAAAAATATTACCCGGAGAAGGGTCCGCATAAACTAAAGACTTGCCATGTAACCGAGCAAATACCTCAGAACAACGGGCCAAAAGATAAAGCCGTCGCCGCAGTCCGCCCCCTTGAAAATACCACTCCACTAGATTAGATTCATTTTGCGGAAAATCAATTAATTTACTCAGTGGAACCATTCCCGTAAGCAAGTCCATCACATAACCGAGACGCGGCGGCTGCAATCTTTCTATTAAACGGGCCAAAGGCAATTCCTCTATAGGAAGCAGGCGTAATTGAGTTAGTTGGTTGTAGAGCTTTTCTTTTTCAGCCTCAGACTTTTTCCCAAGTATTTTAACTGCAAAATTGCCATTTTTTACGGAAAAAACCGCGCCTTGTCCGCCTCTAGCTAATTCTCGATCTATTTCATAAACCCTTCCTAAGGTATCGATTACTCGTTTAGATTTTTCGCTCATTTTCTTTAATTAAACCCCCGAAAAACCAATCTAAATTAAATCTTCCAAGTCTTCAATAGCATCTGGCATCATCAGCGGAACGCTCTGAGGATTAATGCTTTTTGAAAGAGCAGAAACAGTCATCGTTACCCAACGGAAAAACTGCTTTATTTCTCTTGCTTGTTCTGCTTTAAATAGAGGAACATCGGGGTTAGCAATAAACTCTTTGAGAACCTTTTCATCGGCATCCTCGCCGATCGCCATTGCCAGACGCACCGCTTTTTTTCCCCGTTCCGACGTTAAAAGTCTTTCCAGTGGAGCTTTCCACTCATCTGTCGGCTGCCCGTCGGATACTAAAACTATAGTAGGATAGTAAGCGCGACTGGGAATTTGGCTGCGGTCTTCCACCAAGTCCGTCGCTACCTCCAAAGCAGCCCCTAACGGAGTGCGCCCGGACGCTGGCATATCGGTCCACCGGACTTGAGAAATTGGGGCGAGAGGCTGATGGACCTGGGCCTCATCTCTACCGCCAAAAGTAATAACGGCGACTTGGACTTCTGCTTGGGTATTGGTTTCAGAGGCCAAAGAGCCGATCGTTTCGGCAATAGCTCGATTGAGAGCTTCTATTTTACCTTCAACGCTCATACTACCGCTGATATCTGCCAAGATAATCGTAGGTAGAGGTCTCGGTGGTGGGGGTGTAAATTGTTTTAGCGGGCTCATGTTTTACATAATTATGGGTTATTAGGAACTGTTAGACCCTTTTTGAGAGAGACTAAACCTAGTTTAACTACCATTTCGCCAGACAACAACCCACCTACAACATTCGCAAAGATTTGTAATATATCTTTAAATTACTCAGAAAAAGAGTCTGGACAGAGAAATACTATTTTTACCCCATGCACGGCCAATTGAGCCTCAAAATCTCTCCAGTCAGAATCAACTGCATTTAAGATAGGCGGCTTTTCTGGATGAGCTAAAGCAACTGCAACAAACTTTCTGTCCGATAAATCGAAACCTTCTAATGCCGCATCTTTTGGAAACTCTAAAAAATTATGTTCGGATATTTCTGTAATCGGCACAAGTTCGCATTTTTCCAAGTAGTATCGATTGTCATGGATCCACTTAAAAAAAGCATCGCCAACTCCGGGTTCTCCAGTAAAAGATAAATGCTTTTTATATTCGTTAAAAATCAGCCCTCCCTCATCTAAAACGAGAATTATTTGCCCTTGCTGAATCTCCAGTAATTTATTGATGCAATTAAGAACGCATTGGGGCGATGCCTGCGACTTTGCATTAGCGACAATCAGCACGTTAGTATCAGCGATCGCCCTATTCACTCTGCCGCAGCCTCCATTTTACGTCTCATCTCTGCCGTTGTCTTAGCAGCAATTTCCCCAAGTTCGTCGCCAAAAAAGTCTTTCGGCCAATTCCTAATATTGCCAAAAGTATCTAACTCCAGCGGAATTAATTGGGATTTTCCCGAACTGTCAGTCTCGCAAAAATAAAGCGCTGCTTCTTCATTATTAAGCCGTTCTTCTGCAACCCGCCGCTGCAACCTTCGCAACAAATATTCGCTGTGACTCTCCAAAATAACCTGCAAATTCCGGTTTTTTATCCCATCAATTAAAACATCGGCCAAACCTGCCTGCACTGACGGATGTAAGTGAATTGCTGGATGTTCTAAAATAATAGTCGAACCCTTGGGAACGTAATAGCATAAAACCAGCACCGGTAGTATTTGCGAGACACCAAAACCAACATCTGTAATTAATACCGATGGTGCTGTGGGGGAACGACGAACTCGCACTTCATAATATTGACTATTTTCTCCTATAGGTTTAACAGTAAAATCGTCAATTAATTTCAAATCCCGCAATTTTTCTGCCACCCACTGTTCGATAAGACTATTTTTATCTAACTTTTGAGAAGCTAACAAGGCATCAACAGCAAACTCCCCCCGCTTACCCACATCCTGGGGTTTTTCCCCCGTCCATAAATATTGACGTTGGGGATAGTCGCGCAACGGCCCCAAATAATAAACATTTTGCCATAAATCCTCAAAAGCTAACACGAAATCCGATAAAAAACTGGCATTTTGATAATATGTATTAACTTTGTCTGGGAATCTGTAACTTTTTAATGGTGGCGGTAACGGCCAACCTCGACCGCGATTTCGTTTTAATTCGTATCCCGAAGAAATCAATTGATACTCGCCGCCACTTTCAGCAGTTTGCTCCTCTTTAACCTGCATTCCAAATTGATAGTTGCTGCCCCCCGCACTAAAATTATAGGAAAATTTTTCCACCGAAATGCTGTTAGCAGTACCTTCAATTGTTGCGGCAAAATTAAGTGCTGGAATTGAAAATAAAATTTGCTCCGGTTCCCCTTCTGGGTCGAGAATGTCTAGAGGTTTTGCCAGTTTCCAGTCTAAAGAAAAAGAGATTTTCCCCGGAGTTTTACCGTCGCTTACAATGTCAGAAAAGGTTCCCAAATCCACATACGGTTCCCTAGTATTTAATACTCGTTGGCGGTCTATTGTTTCCACAGTCTGCTTTAACATCAACAGCAATTGTAAAATGGCAGTTTTACCAGAGCTATTGCTGCCAAAAAAACCAGTTAGGGGAGCAAATTTAATCTCCCCTGTCTCGTGCCACGATTTGAAGTTTTCAGCGCGTAAGTTTGAAATCATTTTGTTGGGTAGTTTTCGTGATTACGATCTAGAAACCCGGTTTTTCCAAAAAACCGGGTTTCACCAGATACACCGCGTTAACTTGCCTCCTCTGTTTTAGTGGCGATTTCGGCAATTAAACTGTCTAAGGAGATATTGTTGCTGCCATCCGATAACGATTGAATTTCCCTAGGTTTTATTTTGGCATCCACCTCCGCCAATGACAAAACTGGTAAATCGAATGCTTCTCTAAACCACTCCATCATTTGTATCAATTCTTCCAAAGATGCCCCCACGAAAGCAACAGGACTTTTATCGTATCCGATAATAGTGCCGTCCGTTTCGTAGAATACCTCGCGAATTGAATAGCGTTCGTTGTCGTCGCGAAATATGCGATAGGTCCAGATCATAGCTTTTAGTCCTGCTTATAAATTAGGAAGGGGCGATCGCTCCGATTATTACTCAACATTTACAGGTTCATGTTCGGACAAACTAGCCGCCAGTTTCAGCAAACCATCAATTGATAAGTCTTCATCAATAATCGGCCAACGAACCCCGTAACCAGAAGGAGAAATTTGATAAATTCTACGTTCTGTATCGCTGCCTCTGGCTAATTTACTGGAAACTGCCGATAAAGGCAAGCGGTATTCTTGTCCGTCCACAGACAAAATCAGATTTGTATCCTCAAAATCAATTTGTTGTACGTCGTGGAATTTATTCATTTTCGTTACCTCCAAAAAAATTAGACCACTCCTCCACAATATAGTCAAAATTTAGCAAAATAATTTTCTTTACCTCTCTCGTATCTCGGGAGTTCATGTTGTAAGCATACGCCTCTCGAATAGCGTAATCTTCAACATCTAACCAGTATTTACATTCTTTTTCCGCCTTTTGCGCGTGAATGTGAATTGGCTCGTTTCCTTCATTAGAATAAAAAAACAATCGCCAACCTCGTACATACAAAACTGTAGGCATTACAATCCAATACTCTCCTTCTTTCTTTACTGATGTTAATTATTGCAAACATACCAAGCACTTTAGCGCCTCGAATAAAAGCTATCTAAAGCACTAAAGTGCTTACTACGAAC
>CAZSTZ010000094.1:21958-23737 GCA_964609515.1 uncultured bacterium
TGCTTACTACGAACGACTCCTACAAATACTCCCGCCCCAGATAAGATTGCAACGCCTCCGGTACCTTCACCGTTCCATCCACCTGTTGATAGTTCTCCAAAATAGCCGCCATCGTCCGCCCCACCGCCAAACCGGAACCGTTTAAAGCGTGAACGAACTGGGTACCTTTCTTTTTACCTTCCTTAAAACGAATGTTAGCTCGCCTTCCCTGAAAATCTTTGACGTTGGAACAACTGGAAATCTCCCGATATGTACCCGCCGAAGGCAACCAAACTTCGATATCGTAACACTTCGCCGCCGCAAAACCTAAATCTCCCGTACACAACTCTATAACTCGATAGGGCAATTTCAACTCTTGCAACACTCCCTCGGCATCCGCCACTAACTTTTCGTGTTCCTCCTCGGAAGTTTCGGGGCGTACCAGTTTCACCAATTCTACTTTATTAAATTGATGCAGTCGAATTAAGCCTCTGGTATCTTTGCCGTAAGCTCCCGCCTCCCGCCGAAAACAAGGAGTGTAAGAACAATGATAAATTGGCAAGTCGTCGGCGTTGAGAATTTCGTCTCGGTAAAGGTTCACCACTGGCACTTCCGAGGTGGGAATTAACCACAAGTCGTCGCCATCGCATTTAAAGCTTTCTTCGGCAAACTTCGGCAGTTGGCCGGTTCCAGTCAGGGAAGCGGTGTTGACTAACAGGGGCGGCATGACTTCTGTATAACCGGCTTTGGTGTGGCGATCGAGCATAAATTGAATGAGCGCCCTTTCCAAAGCTGCCCCTACCCCCACCAAGGCAACAAACCGACTTTGCGCGATTTTCACTCCCCGTTCAAAATTGAAAATTCCTAGTTTTTCCCCGACTTCGTAGTGGGGGAGGATTTTTTTGTTCTGGGGAATATACTCGTCGCCCCACCGCCGCACTTCTACATTTTCCGTTTCGTTTTTGCCGATGGGGGTGGACTCGCTGGGCAGGTTGGGCAGGGGTAATAAGAGCGCTTCTATTTGCGTTTTGAGTCGTCTTTCTTTGGGCTCCAGTTCGCTAAGTTGGGCCTTTAGTTGGTTGCCTTCTTCTTTGAGGGCCGCGACTTCCGGGCCGTTGGGGTCGCTGCCGGATTTGATTTTTTGGCCGACTTCTTTACCTATTTGGTTGCTGCGGGCCTGGAGTTGCGATCGCTCCGTTTCTAGTTCCCGCTGTTGGCCGTCTAGGGTTAAGAGCCCCTGGATTTCGTAGTCGTCTCCCCGACGGGCCAGCATTTCTCGGACTAATTCTGGATTGTCCCGAATTTGTTTGATGTCTAACACGATCCTTTTTTCCTCTCTTGGACTTTTCTTGATTTTGGCCTTTTCCAGAATATTACTTTATCCCGAGTTTTGGCGCGAAACCCCCCAACGATCGCTTTTTGGCCCCTCTTTAGACTCTTCTACAGGCAATTGCCAGATTTTTTTACCAATTAAAAGCTACATATAAACTTGAAAAACTACTTTAAGCATCAACTTAAAGCTAATACTTTCAAACTTAAAACAGTAGTTAAGTTTTTGTTATTAGTTTAATAATAAAAAATAATTTAATTTTCACCTTAAATGAGGGGTAAAACCCATCAGGGGTGTTATATTACAAACATAGTAGATGCACCCTGATAGTTCCGGTCCCTTAGTCCTTCGAGACCAAGGGATTTTTTATTGGCCGTTTTTCTGGCGTTAAGAAACCCGGTTTTCTAGTCGGCCCAGAAACCCGGTTTTCTAGTCGGCCCAGAAACCCGGTTTTCTAGTCGGCCCAGAAA
>CAZSTZ010000095.1:0-17924 GCA_964609515.1 uncultured bacterium
CGGTTCGGGCTCGGGTTCTGGTTCCGGTTCGGGCTCGGGTTCCGGTTCCGGTTCCGGTTCGGGCTCGGGCTCGGGTTCCGGTTCCGGTTCGGGCTCGGGTTCGGGCTCGGGCTCGGGTTCCGGAGTTGGTGTCGGAATGGGAATTTCCCCTGTTAAAAATCCTCCTATTACTGCTGTTTGTGATTTTTTTCTATTTTCTTCTGATAATGCCATTTTTTTCTCCTATTAATTGTTAGTTGTTAATTGTTAGTTGTTAGTTGTTAGTTGTTAGTTGTCAATTACCAATTCCCCATTCCCCATTCCCCATTCCCCATTCCCTATTCCCCATTCCCTAAATAAACTTAAAGTCTGCCGCTCCTATTCTGGTACTAATAGCATTAGCATCCACCGGGACAGAAGTCAAAATTGCTAGGTTAACAGCAGGAAGATTATCGTCATTGAGAACTGGGTCGTAACCCAGAGTCACTACTGGTTCCCCCGGGTTAAAGGTATTATTTATGTACAAGAAGAAAGCCGGTGCATCTCCCGAACCGTTTTGATTTCTCAAGAAAGAATTAACAGCTTGAACGTCATTAAAACTGTTTTCAAAAATGATGAGTTCTCGACCGCTAATATCGATTTCCTGGGAGCCTAAATTACTGCTAGAAAGGATGATACTGTTAAACTCAGTAATCGTACCGCCGGGGTTAGTCAAACCGCCAAAACTAGCAGACTTAAAGAGGAAGATATCCACCTCATCGGCATTAAAATCGGGAATGATATCCACGCCCTCGTTGGGACTTTCAAAATAGAAAGCATCGCGACCTTGTTCTCCCAAAAGGCGATCGGAACCAAAACCGCCATAGAGAGTATCGTCGCCGAATCCGCCAAAAAGAACGTCGTTATCGTCGTTACCCCGCAAGAAATCGTTACCCTCGTCTCCAATGAGATTGTCGTTTCCTGCGTTCCCGTCGAGAGTATCGTTTCCTGCCCCACCGATAAGAGTATCGTTACCGATACCTCCATCGAGAAAGTCGTTCCCCACGTCGCCGTTGAGAACGTCGTCATCGCCTTCTCCGCGCAAAGTATCGTCGCCGACGTCTCCATTCAGAGAATCGCTGGCATCGCCGCCGAGTAAAGAGTCGTTATCGTCTTCGCCCAAAAGAGTATCTCTGCCGGGACCGCCCAAGAGGGTATCGTTGCCAACCCCCCCTCGGAGAGTGTCTTCCTGTTCCCCACCAAAGAGGAAGTCATCTCCTTCCTCCCCTAAAAGAGAGTCGTTACCGCTACCGCCGTCGAGGGTGTCGTTGCCGATACCTCCTAATAAAGTATCTTCCTGTTCCGCACCGAACAAGCAGTCATTGCCAACGCCGCCAACGAGACAATCGTTACCGGCACCGCCGTCTAAAACGTCGTTATCGCCGGCACCGCTGACGGTATCGTTACCCCCTAAAGCTTGAATGTAATCGCTCAAACCAGAACCTACCGTGCTATTATTGCCGTTGTTGAGGGTAATTGCTTCATCGACAACGGTGACGCTGAAAGTAGCTGCGGGAATTTCTCCCCCATCTCCATCGGCGGCAGTTACGCTAAAACTATATCGACCTTTGCTTCCCGAGACATATCGAATATTGCCGTTATCGACTTGAGCTTGGGTGAAAGTGTCGTTAAGGTTTAGGGTAGTATTGCCCCGTCGCAAGCTGCCTTGGAGGGGAGCGCGAGTCAGGGTGTAGGTAATTTCTTCCGAAGTATTATCGGTATCGGCAACCCGCAGTTCGTCTTCGGTAATCGTTCGAGAAGCACCATTTTTTTCTAAGACGATGCTACCGCTATTAATCAAAGTCGGCGGGTCGTTAATTTTGATATTGACTAAAGCAGTAGTGCTACCTCCCCTGTCGTCAATGACGCTATAAAGCAAGTTATCGTTACCTAAAAAGCCTTCGTTCGGCGTGTAAGTGTAAGTCAGACTTCCCGTTTCCACCAAAGAACCGTTCTGGGGCCTACCGATATTTACTAGAGTTAGAGAATCTCCATCGGGGTCGCTATCGTTGCTGAGGAGTTCCTCAGCAGTAAAGACTAACGGTTCGTCTTGGTTGGTGACAAAGTTATCGTCTTGGAGTTCCGGCCTGCGGTTGGGCGCGGGGGTAGGAGTTTCGCTGGACGTGGGCGAGGGAGTAGGATCGACACCGCTGGGAGTTGGAGTCGGGTCCGTAACGCTGGGAGTTGGGGTCGGGTCCGTAACGCTAGGAGTTGGAGTCGGCTCCACGCCGCTTGGTGTGGGCGATGGAGTCGGCAGGGGCGGCGGTTCGATGTCGCTAGGCAAGGTGATAAACTCGGACAGGTTTAAAGTAGAACTGTCAACTCCCATTAACACTGCCAACAAATCCCCGTCGCTGCCGTTAAGGCGAATAAATGTATCTTGAGAATTTTCTCCAGTTCCCTGAGAGATGTTGAGGTTTTGGAAGGTCAAACCCCGAAGTCCGATCGCATCGTCTTGCGGGGCAAAATCTGTTATGTAGTCGGTATTGGTATTTCCTTCACCTTCAAAGGTCAGAACAAAGGTATCTTGTCCTTCTCCCCCTTCTAAAGTATCGGCACCGAAATCGCCGGAAACAAAATCGTTGCCTTCGCCTCCAAAGAGGGAGTCGTTATCTCGACCGCCGAAAAGGCTATCGTCTCCGGTGCCCCCATCGATAATATCCGCGCCAGACTCGCCAGTAATAAAGTCGCCGCCTTCGTTACCCGAGAGGATATCGTCTCCTTCTCCTCCGTGGATGGTATCGTTGCCGTCGTTGCCCGATATCGTATCGTTGCCCCGATCGCCCATCAACGAGTCTTCCTCTCCGTTGCCAAAGATGAGATCGTTATCTTTGCCTCCGAAAATGGTATCGTTACCGGCCCCCCCTTCGAGAATGTCGTCGTCGCGATCGCCGAAAAGGCTATCGTCGCCGCTATCCCCCCTCAACAGGTCTAAACCTTTACCGCCCCGAAGGCTATCGTCGCCGCTTCCCCCTTCGATGCTATCGTTACCTTCATTTCCATTTACTTCATCTCGACCTTCTTCGGTCAAGATAACGTCGTTTCCTCCCAAACCGAAAACCGTGTCATCCCCAAGGAAAGATAAAATGGTATCCGGCAGAACGCTACCGATAAAATAGTCGCTTTCGTTCGTTCCTTCGGCGAACCCTTGTACGGTAACTGGTTGTATTTCTGAAGGCGAGGGCGGTTGCCCTTGCTCTTCCTGTAGTTTAAATCTTAGATTGCTTTCTGGTGTCATAGTTTATTCTTGATTGTCAATTGTTAATTGCGTATCTCAGAAACCCGGAATTTCTGTAAAAACCGGGTTTCTTGGGAATTTCTGTAAAAACCCGGTTTCTTGGGAATTTCTGTAAAAACCCGGTTTCTTGACCTAACAACTAACCATCTTAAATGAACTCAAAATCAAGGGCTTGAATTATAGTGCTAATTTCGTCCCTTTGCACGTCAATAGACTGGAGGATACCGAGATTGAAAGCGGGGAGACTGTCGTCTGCCAAGTCCGGATCGAAGCCGAGAACGTATTTATTATTGAAGTCGGTGGTATTGATATAGAGGAAGAACGCTTCTCCCGTCGCACCGTTTTGATTCTTCAAGGCAGCATTAACAGCCTGTACGTTATCGAAACTGTCGCCAAAAATTACTAAACCTTTGCCGCCGATATTATCTCCTTCGGAACCCAAATTAGAGACCACGACTTGGGAAAATCCTGGTTGGGTGAAATTACCGCCGAAGTTTTCCGACTTAAACAGGAAGCCATCGTTACCGCCGAAATCGACGATAACATCGACTCCCTCCCCGGGACTTTCAAAGTAGAATAAGTCGTTGCCAGCTCCGCCGATGAGTCGGTCGGAACCAAAACCGCCGCCGAGAGTATCGTCGCCTGGGCCTCCAGAGATAGTGTCGTTACCGGCGCCGCCATCGAGTAAATCGTCGGCAGCATCGCCCGAGATGCTGTCAATGCCGGCACCCCCGCGTATGGTATCTTCGCCAGTTTGACCTTGCAGGGTATCGTTACCGCCATCGCCCAAAAGGGAATCGTTATCGCTGCCGCCAACTACGCGATCGTCTCCTTCGCCCGCGCTAATGGTATCGTTTTCCGCCCCGCCGTCGAGAGTATCTTGGCCGTCGTTGCCGAACAAGATGTCGTTATCGACTCCGCCGCTGACGCAATCGTTACCAGCACCTCCTAAGATGCTATCTGCTCCGATGTCACCGTTGAGGGTATCGTTTCCTTCTCCCCCATCTATGGTATCGTTGCCGTCTCCGCCATCGACGGAATCGCTGCCAGAACCGCCTAAGATGCTGTCGCTATCGATACCGCCGTCGATGAAGTCGTTGCCGTCTCCCCCGTCGAGGGTATCTCGACCTGCCCCGCCTTCGAGGGTGTCTTCTTGGGTTCCCCCCGACAGACAGTCGTCGCCATCATTGCCTACCAGGGAATCGTTGCCCGCTTCTCCTGCCAGATAATCGTTGCCCCCACCGCCAACGAGGGTATCGTTGCCGTTGCCTCCGAAAATATTGTCGCTTAAGTTATCGGTGTCTGCAAAGCTATCGTTGGCGCTACCAAATTGCTTGAAGCGATCGACGATGGCGATGCGAAAAGAACTGGTCGGCACTTTCGAGCCGTCCTCGTCCGATACGATAAAGCTAAAGGAGTCGGTGCCCGCCCTGCCGTCGGGACTGTATTGCAATAAGCTATTATTGATGTCGTCTTGGGTAAAAGTGTCTCCCCGACGCAAGCGAGTAATTTTCCCTCCTAAATTCAGAAGTCCCAAATCCGCCGCTTCCGTCAGAGTATAGGTTATCTGGGCCGGACTGGTACTGTCGCTATCGATCGCCTCCAACTCGTCTTCGGAGATAAACGCTTGTACTACGTTCTTCCTCAAGACGATGCCCGTGTTGGTCACGAGTTCTGGGGGAGAGTTTACTCGGATCGTGACCCGAGCGCTCGCGGTATCTGTGCCATCGCTCACCGTGTAGCTAAAGCTCTCGCTACCCGTGAAATCAGGAGCGGGAACGAATGTAAAGTCCCCTTGTTGGTTTTCTTGAATCAATTCGCCGTTGGCAATGGTCGAGCCTTCTAATACTATTAGATCGGGGAATCCTTCGGGATTAAAATCCGGTCCGTTGCCGTTGTCTTCGAGTACGTTAAACCTGACGGCGCTCGCTCTGTTAGTAGTAATGAAATCGTTCTTTACCACTGGCGGGCGGTTTGGCGGTTCCGTGGGGGCCGGTGGTTCTGTCGGTTCGGGTGTCGGTTCGGGTGTCGGTGACGGTGTCGGCGTTACCGGTGGTGGAGTTGGCGTTTCGCCGCCATCGCCGTTCCCGCCATCGCCGTTACCGCCATCGCCATCGCCGTTACCGCCGTCAGTTGGCGACGGCGACGGCGTTTGGGAGGGTGTAGGTGCAGGCGATAGGGTTGGTAGGGGTGGAAAACCGCCCGGAGAAATAAAGTTAGCGCGAATGATGCTGTCGCTATCGACGCCTTCTAGTATGGCGAGGAAGTCTCCCTCGCTACCGTTGCGCAATATCGCCCCGGTTATGCCTATGGGGTTGGGCAAGATTTCTAGGTCTTCAAACCTGACGTCGCCTCCGAGACGGATAAAGTCGGCAATGCTGTTAAAGTCGGTGATTACGTCGGCATCGGAGAGTTCCGGTCCGCCGTTGAGAGGAGAAATGACAAAGGTATCGTTTCCTTCCCCACCGCTGAGGGTGTCGGTACCGATGCCTCCCGACAAGCAGTCGTTGCCGGCGTCGCCTTCTACACGGTCGTTCCCTAAGCCCCCTTCGAGGGTGTCGCTATCTTCGCCACCGGAGAGGAAGTCGCTGTCGGAACCGCCCAGGAGCAAGTCGTTGCCAGCGTTTCCGAACAGTTCGTCTTCGCCGTTGCCGCCGTCTAGGGTATCGTTGCCTTCTTCTCCTAAAAGGCGATCGTTGCCGTCGCCGCCGACGATGGAATCGCGACCGTCGCCGCCGGACGCGCGATCGTTGCCTTCTCCTCCCAGGAGGGTATCGTTGCCTTCGTCTCCTGAGATGATATCGTCGCCTCTGTCTCCAGAAATAAAGTCATCGCCGCCCCCACCGGAGAGGCTGTCGTTGTCTTTACCTCCATAAATTAGATCTCTGCCTTCGCCGCCTTCTACGATGTCGTTGCCGCGATCGCCATATAAGGTATCGTTACCTTCGTTACCTTGTACGAGGTCGTCGTCTTTGCCACCGCGAACTTCATCGTTGCCGCTACTGCCGCTAACCGTATCGTTTCCTTCATTGCCATTGATAATATCGTTCCCATCGTCGCCGCGAACTTCATCGTTGCCGCCTCCTGAGAAAATGGTGTCGTCTCCTCCTTCTCCAAAAATTACATCGACTTGCTCGCTACCGACTAGGAATTCATTGCTGGCATCTCCTCTGAATACTCCCCGCACTCTCACGGGAGCTCCTTCGCTTAAAACGCTGATACTGACTGTAGCCAGCGACGTACTGCTACCGTTGCTTACGGAGTAGCTGAAGCCGTCTGAACCGACAAAAAATTGTCTGGGAGTATATGTAAAACTACCGCTACCGCTGTCTACTAACGAACCTTCACTAGGTAAGCCAAAATTGCTTACTTTTATCGGAAATCCCGACGGATCTATATCGTTTTCCAGTACGTTAAAAGTAACGGCCCGATCTTGGTTGGTATTGATTTCATCGTTAACTCCCAACGGGGAAGGTGGTGGGGGCGGTGCCGGTGTCGGTGTCGGTGTCGGTGTGGGCGTAACTGTCGGCAGGGGCGTAAAATTGCCGTTAATAATTAAACCTACTACCACGCCCTGCTCGTTTCTAACTTCTATTACTTCGGTAGGTCCGGGGGTTGGTGCGGGAGTTGGTACTGGACTTGCTGTTGGCTCCGGTTCCGGTTCCGGCTCCGGTTCCGGTTCCGGTTCCGGTTCCGGTTCCGGTTCCGGCTCCGGTTCCGGCTCCGGTTCCGGTTCCGGCTCTGGCTCCGGTTCTGGTTCTGGTTCCGGTTCTGGTTCCGGTTCCGGTTCCGGTTCCGGTTCCGGTTCTGGTTCTGGTTCTGGTTCTTGTGTCGGTACTGGGATCGAGCCGGGATTTTCAAAAAAATCTCGTATTACTGCTTGTGATGCTTGTCTTAGTAGATCCAGTTCTTCTGTCATTTTTTATCTCCTAATCTAGGATCGCTATTAACCTACAACTATTAACCTACAAATTTAACAACTTAAATTATTGCCAATTTTAGTTTTTTATGGTATTATGCCCAAAATTTTTGATTGACCGATCGCTAAAAATGAATTCAAGAACTCGCAGCTATAACAAAATACTCGGCTTGGCAGACTCGCAAGCATAAATCAGGGGTAAAAGAGGCCCCGTTTGCTCTTGGCCGCTGACGGCTAATTCGCTATGACACAGATAAATCCGGTGTTGTTTTGACATCGCGATCTGGGAATGGCTGTTAAATGGGCCATTGTCCGAGAGACTTTGGCCATAATTATTAACGCGGCTTAACAAATCTATCAAAATTCGCCGCAAACGTTCCACATCAGATCGCTCGCTCTCTTCCAAGGTCCAGCTACACCCTAACTGGCCTTGGAGAAACAATGGGGCTGCAAATAAATTAGCCGCACCGCCGCTCAACCACAAAGAAGAACTGATATCCAGCCAAAACTGCCATCTATGGGACTGACGACTAAGCCGATATTGGAAAATAGTGGCCAAAGTCACCCTAGCCGGGTTCGGGCCAATAGCTCGCACGGGGAAAGGATTAGCCCCGATCGCTCCCCCTTGGAGAATTCCAATAAATCGAGCGATGGCATCGGTGGATGAGTAACTCTGGGATTCGCTCTCAGGGGTGTCGGAGGAGGGAAGCGATTTTTTTAATCGTCCATCGACTTCCCAGTAGTGGGTTGCGGTTTCCATCAATTCTCTGAGGGCGGCTAATTGCTCGTAAGGAAGAAACACTCCAGACATGAAGAATTTCTGAATGGCACGGTCTAGGAGAAAAATCGGACTGGGGATTTGGCGCTCTTGTTGTTGCGATCGCTGCTGTTCGATCCATTCGACAATCCGACGGTAAGCATCAGTTGCTCGATAACCCAAGAGATCCCAGCGAGGAAATGTCTTAACTTCCAACAAGCGAGGATTTTCTACGTCTGGGTAAAAACAGCTATCGGCCAGCATTCCCCCTCGCACCGGATCGATATCTGCACGGAAGGTTTTGGATTCTCCATTCCCCCTGTCAGAAAGTACCACTAGCATTTCTGCCACGGCATCTCTGTCTGCCAGACGACCTAACCCCGGATATACCAGAGTTAATAAGGTCAGTAAGCTTCTAATCCTGGGATAGCTTACTAGGGGGCGCTGCTCTTTTAGCGGTTGGACGGGAATGCCAGCACGATCCAGCAGGGACATGAGGGTATAGCGGGCGATCGCATCCAAACCGGGAGCGATTACCGCTACTTCCTGGGGTTGGACCAAACCGGAGTTGATGTCTTTAATTACGATCTCTGCAGTTTCTCGGAGTAACTCGGAGCGGGATTTTGTTTCGATGGATTGGACGTATTCTGGAAGTACGAAGCTTGGGGCGCTTAAACCGTAAGCCGCCGTTGCCAATTCTACTATTTGCGACCCTATTTCTGCTACTACCTCGCTTTGGGAGTCTAAAGCTTCTATCTGACAGCGTTTTTGCAGTTCTGCTAAATAATCTGGAGCCGCTCCCAAACCCAATCTAATTCCACCTTCAGGGTTATAAGTAAAGCCGCCACTGGCTCCTCGATCTAAGAGGAAATCGAATAGTTGGCGGGCGATCGCTGGATATTCATCTACATCGTCTGCCAGCACTACTCCATAGCGACGAGTTAAGTGTTGCTGGTAAGAAGTATCTGCTAATAAATACCGCCAATATAGCTCGCAAATAATACCGTAAGTCAGCAACCCTCTTTCCAAACACCAATTGCGCCAATCTTGTAGAGCTAGTACCACCAACGACCAATCTAGGGAATTTCCCCCCTCCAATCCTTCTTCTAAGATTGTTTCTATGTCTTCCGTGGGCGTACCGCTAAAAGCAGCCAGTTGAAATAGATCTAAAAATCGGCGTACCATCCGGTCTTCACCCACCCCAGGCTGTCGCAATATTCCTCGTTCAATTTGACGACTCCAAAGCCGATGGGCGAGTTCCTGTTCGGTTTCGGGACGCAATCTTAAGGGAAATTGCGCCTTGAGGTTGAGGGAGCGTATTAGTAATGGCCAGAATAAGGTGACTTCTTCTTCAAAAAACCCCAGGGGTGTTGTCGAGTTAAAAAAAGATTGGTCTGTTACTGTTTCGGAGACTCTATCTAGCAGTTCCATGCGATTATCGCTATTGGCTGCTAATAAGAGGATTTTTGGTGTTGTTTGTTGGGGGTTTAGTTTTTGAAGCGGGGAGCCTTTGCTTTTCTCTGGTATTTCTGCTGTAGTGTTAATCTCTTCTAAAGGGCGCTTTATCTGTTGGCCCCATCGTTCTAACAATTCTATGAGGCGGGTCGTTTTACCGCTGCGGGAGGGCCCGCTAATCCAAAGGGGAGAATCAACCACAATTATCAATTAGTAATTAACAATTATCTATGAATACTCCCAGTCACGCCATTTTGAATCTGACAGCTCTCGGAAGAGCTAAAAGTCCCGAGTTTAATCTTGCTATTGTTTTGGGTGGAATTTTACCCGATATTCCTATATTTTTGTTTTATTTTTCGGCTAAATTCATCGCTCGCTTGCCAGAACAAACTATTTGGGAGGAAGCCTATTTTCAACCATCCATCCACAATATTGTTGCCTTGTCTCATTCTATCCCTCTGGCTTTAATTGGCTGGGCGATCGCTTACTATTTTAAATCTGAATTATTCCAGCTTATCTTTTTAAGCATGGTTTTGCATTCTCTGTTAGATTTACCCGTTCACCACGACGACGCCCACCGGCATTTTTTCCCTTTTAGCAATTATAAATTTATCAGTCCTATTTCTTATTGGGACCCAAAATACCACGGTAATGTTGTAGCTTTTGTAGAAATGATGATGGTTATGTTGGGAACCTTTAGGGTTTTTCCTTGGGTTAGTTCCACCGTCGGTAAAGTTTTAATGGTTGGAGTTAATGTTGTTTATTTAGTAGGTTATTTTGTCTGGTACGTTCGCTAATTTTTGTCAATTTTCAATTTTCAATTGTTAATTGTCGTTCTTCCCTATTCCCTATTCCCCATTCCCTATTCCCCATTCCCTATTCCCTATTCCCTATTCCCTATTCCCTATTCCCCATTCCCCAAAATTAAGAACGCCTAATATTAAAACAACACCAATCTTTTCGCTTCCAGAGGGCGGCAACAATCCAATCGTGTTGCTCTAAAATATCGGCAATGGGTTTAGCTTGGTCTAACAAAATACCGCTCAAAACTCCCCAAGTAGTAGGTTTAGCGATCGCGTCCAATTGAGGAATCAAATCGACAATAACCTCAGCTAAAATATTGCATAAAATACCATCAGCAGGGCCGTCCAAAAGTTGTTTTAAGCGATCGATGCTACCTTTTTCCACCACCAAAGAAGCGGGAGGAATTTGATTTAACTTGCGATTGGCCCTAGCGGAGCGGACGGCCAAAGGGTCGAGATCCACCGCATAAGCCTTACTGGCCCCCAACAAGATAGCGCCAATAGATAAAATGCCGCTACCGCAGCCAATATCGGCAACAATAACATCGCCCTCGGTCGGCTGATAGCTAAGTCGCATTTCCAAAGACTCCAAGCATAACTGGGTTGTAGGATGAGTACCGGTACCAAAAGCAACCCCCGGATCTAAACGGAGTAAAGTTCGCTCCGGTTTTTCTGGCAGGGGCAGCCAGGCGGGATAGATTAAAAAACAATCGCCTATTTCTTGAGGCTGCCAGTGTTCCTTCCAGCTACTTGCCCAGTCTTGTTCGTCGATTAAACCCCATTTAACTATCGGTGGCTGCATACCGACAGACAAAGCATCTTGACGCATCCACAAAGAAAGAGCTGCCATATCTAACAACTGACCTTGTTCTTCGGGCAAATAAGCCCAGATCAAACAACTATTATCTTTAATCTCGCTAGCAGTTCCCCTACAGCCGAATTCTTCCAGCCGCCAGAAGATTAAATCTTCCAACCCTTGTTCGCAAAGAACTGCTATTTCCCACCAGCTATTTGCCATATTCCTAATTAAAAATTAACAATTAACAATTAACAATTAACAATCAACAATCAACAACAATTATTAATTATTAATTGTTAATTGTTGATTATTAAAGAGTTACAGTATAAGCATCTCTAATTCCTTCTTGTTTGCGAATTTCATCTAATAACCCATCGGGCAAAGGATCGTCGATACTCAATACCATAACTGCATCGCCCCGGACAATTTTACGTCCTACTTGCATGCTGGCAATATTGACATTAAAACTACCCAAAAGGGAACCAATATTACCAATAATGCCCGGCAGATCTCGATGCAAAGTCAAAAGCATATGACCGCTTGGAGGTACGTTAACGGGGAATCCATCAATATTAGTAATCCGAATTTCATCAGTCCCCAGCAAAGCACCGGCAACTGTATGTTCGCCCAGAGAGCCTTTAGCCTCCAACTCCAAAGAGCCGGTATAATCGCGAACGGAAGCATCCTTAGTTTCCACCACCCGGATACCCCGTTCTTTGGCCTCGATGCTAGCATTAACATAATTAACGCGCTCTCGCAAGGCTTGAGATAAAAGACCCTTTAGAGTGGCCACTATCACCGGTTGAGTATTTTTGTCGGCTAGCTCTCCTTGAAGTCGAACGTTGAGGAAGTCTATGCGTCCGCCGGCCAACTGACTGACCAAATTCCCTAGAGTTTCTGCCAGCCGCAGATAAGGCTTAAGCTGTTCTAGAGTATCGGGGTACATACCGGGAATATTAACCGCAGACCGGGCGGGTAAACCTAACAACACGTCTCGAATTTGTTCGGCTACGTCGATGGCCACGTTTACCTGAGCTTCGGCGGTGGAAGCCCCTAGATGGGGAGTCAAGACCAGATTTTTGCCTAATTCCCGCAAGGGAGAACCATCTTCGAGGGGTTCGTTTTCGTAAACGTCTAAGGCTGCCCCAGCAATTTTACCTTCTTTGAGAGCGGCAGCTAAGGCAGCTTCATCAATAATCCCACCTCTAGCGCAATTAACGATTCGGGCAGTGGGCTTCATTTTCTCTAATGCTTCGGCATTTATCAGATGGGCGGTTTCCTTGGTTTTCGGAATGTGCAAGGTAATGTAGTCGGACTCTCGCAACAAGAAGTCCATATCTACCAAACGACAGCCTAACTGGTCGGCCCGTTCTACGGAAATGAAGGGGTCGAAGGCCAGCAATTTCATGCCCATTGCTTTGGCAACGTTGGCAACGTGGGAGCCGATCTTACCTAACCCTACAACTCCGAGAGTTTTTTTGTAAACTTCTACTCCCATGAACTCCTTGCGCTCCCACTTACCGCTTTTTAGGGATTGGTTGGCATCGGGAGTATGGCGGGAGAGGGATAACATCATGGCCAGGGCGTGTTCGGCTGCGGCTACGGTGTTGCCTTCTGGTGAGTTGACGACGACGATGCCTTTGCGGGTGGCTTCGGGTACGTCAACGTTATCGACACCGACGCCGGCACGGCCAATAATTTTCAGGTTGTCGGCTGCTTCTATCATTTCTTTGGTGACTTTGGTGCCGGAACGGATCATTAGGGCGTCGTACTCTGGTACGATGCGCACCAATTCTTCTGGAGGCAGACCTGTTTTAACATCGACTTGAGCCACTTGGGAAAGTATTTCTATTCCTGCTTGGGCGATCGAGTCGGATACGAGAACTTTTGGCATATTTTTTTGGTGAATTAGAGGTTGATAAAAAGTAATTTCCCCAAAGGGTTTACCTAATAACTGCTGAATTTTGGCATTTAGCCATACCCGTTGTAAAGGCTTATGGCCAAAAGTTGCCAAACTTTATCCCCAAGAGTAGCAAGATGAGATTGTGGTATGGATAATGATTAGAAAGATTTTAGATTCGAGTTTGTAATGAATTACCTCATAGCCGTACTATCAGACCGCATTAAGGCCGAAGCTGCTTATTCGGCCATCGAAGCAGAAGGATTGTCGATGGACCGAGTAACTATTTTGGGCCGGGGTTATAAAACTGCTGATGAATTTGGCCTTATTGACCCTAAGGAGGAGGCCCGCAAACAAGCGATGCGGATGGTTACTTGGTTGGTCCCGTTTGGATTTGCTGCGGGTGTTACTTTTAGTCTGATTACTGGCCTTAATACTTTTGCTTGGGCGGGTGAAATTGGCAATCACGCGATCGGCGGTGTCTTGGGCGCTGTCTCTGGGGCCATGGGGGGGGTTTTTGTCGGCGGTGGCGTTGGTCTGATTTTTGGCGGTGGCGATGCCTTGCCCTATCGCAACCGACTTAATGCGGGTAAATATCTGATAGTGGTTCGGGGCTCGGAGGCTATAATTCGCCAAGCTACTAAGATTTTACGTCGCTTCGAGCCGGAAAATATACAAGGTTATGAAGCGCAAGAATAGGCAAGAGGCAAGAGGCAAGAGCTAGTAGGGTGCGCCTTATAGCACCTTACTTTTAACACTCTAGCGCCTTATAGCACCTAACAATTAACAATTAACAATTAACAATTAACAATTAACTAATTTTTTTATGTTGCCAAAAGAAGAACTTTTAAAAGGTGTAGAAAATCGGGAGATTGTCTCTCGGGTTATCGATTTAGCGGAAAGCGCGATTAAAACTTGGGAAGTTAGCCAAACGGATTTTTTATCGCCTCCAGAATTGGCGGAGTCTCAAGCGGTATTTAATCGCTTAACTGAGGTGAAGTTGGTTCCTTGGGGAGGATATGCCCGGGCGGAAAGGCAAAGGTTGGCGATCGCTCGCGAAGAGTTACCAATTGATGTTTCTAATGTGGAATTAGTTGCCCTGAGTATTGAGGGAAATTTCCTTTTTGACCAGGCAACTCACCGAGACTTTCTGGGGGCGATGTTGGGTACTGGTATTGTTAGGGAAAAAACGGGAGATATTATTGTTTTGGGGGATAGAGGTGCCCAGGTAATTGTAGTTCCAGAAATGGTGACATATTTAGAGATGAATTTGATGCAAATTCGCTCGGTTCCTGTTAAAACTAGAACTATAGATTTGAGCGAGTTAAAGGTAAGAGAACCGAAGAAGAAGGAGATGACAACTGTGGAAGCTTCGATGAGGTTGGACGCGATCGCTTCTGCCGGCTTTGGGATGTCTCGCAGTAAAATGGTTGATTTAATTAATGGCGGCGATGTGAGGATAAATTGGAAGGAAGTTAGCCAAGCAAGTCATACGGTTAAACCGGGAGATTTAATCGCTATTCGCGGTAAGGGCAGGTTAGAAGTTGGGGAGGTTTCTGTTACTAAAAAAGAACGCTATCGAGTTCAATTAACGAGATATGTTTAGGGTGCATTTCAATTTTGAATAAAACCAAGAGTTAAACGCTTTTTGTCAATTGTCAGTTGTTAATTGTTAATCGCTTCCCTATTGTTTTTTTGCGTTTAGAAAGAGGAACCTTAGGGGAGCATCCCATATTTGTAAAAAGACCAACAGATCGACTCATATTGTCAGTTGGAGCGTGGTTAGTTGTTAATTGCTCAACTAACAACTGACGGATAACAGGCGAGACGCCTGTCCTACAAAAATCATCTAATTCTTGGCAATATCAAAAGCGAGGCGATTATGACAATTTTTCGATCTCATCGGTATCTGGCCCAAGAAGCCCTGTTTTTGGACCAAGGGCCAACTGCTAGACTTTTTCCCTTTGCTTGGCATCCACGCGCAGTACAATAGTGGCAGTAGTTAAAGGGATCGGTATCTAGTTATGACGAATCGCGAACAGTTGATTCAAGAACTCGAACAAGCACCCGATGAATTAGTACAAACAGTGCTAGATTTTATTCGTCGGGTTAAAGCTACACGCGAAGAACATCCTCTTGCCAAGTTTGCTGGAATTTTAAGCGACTCGGAGGCAGAGGAATTACAACTAGCAATTAAAAAAGAGTGTCGGCAGGTTGATATAAATGAGTGGTGAAATTGCATTAGATACTTCCGTTGCGATTCGTTTTTTGAATGGAGACGCGGCTATTATGGAAAGACTGTTGGCACTACCAGAAATAGTTTTGCCAACGGTTGTTGCTGGAGAGTTACTTTTTGGTGCGGAAAATTCTACCCGTCCGTTACAAAATTTGCCTCGGTATATGGAGTTCATATCGGCTTGCACAGTTGTATCATTAGGGCGGGAAACAGCAACAATATACGCTCAAACTCGGTTAGCCTTGAAACGCAAGGGGCGACCCATCCCGATGAATGATGTGTGGATCGCGGCCCAGTGCTTAGAACATGGTTGGGCTTTGGTAACGAATGATACAGACTTTGATTATGTGGATGGACTGATACTGGAACGCTGGAGCTGATAAAGAGCAACGTTCGTAGTAATGACTTTAGTCATTTTTACGGAGAAAGGTTCCCCCGAGATAGATGGCCCAAAATTGAGGAATAAATTGGACTTTTTTGTGCGCGTGGATACTCTTCCAAAAGCTAGAGGCAGGTTAGAATAAAAAGAGTTAACCAAGTAGGATACAGCTATGAAGCGTTTAAATAACCGCGCTTTTGAAATACTGAAGCAAGAAATAGATCGCTATTCAAAAAACGATATCTTAGCCCAGGCAGGGCGGGATATTGTTGGCCGAAGGCTGGAAAGATTGCTAAGAGAAGAAGGGCAACCTTTAAGAGCCCAAGAATTGCAGGAAATACTAAAAGATTTCTTTCCTAATTTCAACAAAGAAGTTATCAAAAAAGCAGCCAAAGCCAATCAACCGACGAGCATTTGGAGTAAACTTGTCTGGGCACCGGTAGCGTTAGTGGGGGGAGTGGGAGTAATTTGGTTTCTCAATTTGCCCTATCCAATGATTCGCAGACCGGTGGCGAGGGTTGCACCGATGGCACTATTTCCCAGTTACATGAGTATGGATTATAATTATCGGCAAGCTGTGGCAAAAGTGGAACAGGCAGACCAACTTGTTAATCAAGCCACCAGCGCTGCCGATATTAATTTGGGTGCAGAAAAAGTTACTGAAGCTCAAGGACATTTAGATGCTTTACCGGTTTGGTTTTTAGGATATTATCCCCAACGATATTGTACGTTTTTTAGTTGTTCTTGGAAGTTTACTTTAGATGAGTTTGAAAGGGCTAGAAAACAAATAGGGCGGATGGATGCTATAGCGTTTCAAGAAAAGAATGCTTTAGATCTGTTGAATAAAGCGGAAAAATCTATCGAAATTGCCAGGCAACAATACGGTGTTACCTCAACCCCGGAAGAGCAAAAACAGGCGATCGCCGACTGGCAAGCTGCTATAGATATCTTAGACCAAATACCATCTTCTACCCTAGCGGGAAAAAGCGCTCGTCCAAAATTAACAGCGGCCAAACGAGATTTAAAAGAACAAGCGGACATTGCGGCAGGCAACCAACGCAGCGGCAGTTTAATTGAGGCGGCAAAACAATTTGGTATGGCGGCGGCAGTAGCGTCTCAAAACCCGCCCCACTCCGCACAACAATGGGAACAAATTTCTAATTTTTGGCAGGAAGCTGTTAACCGACTCAAACAAGTTCCAGTGGATAGCCCGGGTTATTTGGAAGCTCAAACTAAACTGGCAGAGTATCAAATAAATTTGGGAAATGCCCAGATTCGCTGGCAAAACGAACGAGACTCGGAAGCTGCTATTAAACGGGCTAAAAATTTAATCGCAGATTGGCAAAGATATGCTTTGAACGATAGCAAAAATACGGGAGTTTTAGCTAGCAAGTTACAGGATATTATTAACCAGTTAGATTTGGTTAAACCTGGAACTACTACTCATCGAGAAGCACAAGAATTGCTGCAATTTGCTAAGAACAAATTACAAGAATTAAACAAGTAAGAAAAAATCTTTCTGCTGTCCGCAGCGAGGCGATTATGACAATTTTTCGCTCTCATCCCCTTGGTACTCAACCCGATAGATTACAAGCAGTCAGATTTAAGAAACCGGGTTTTTTAAAAAAACCCGGTTTCTGGCGGGGGAGTTAGCTTTGAATAAAATGGCGAAGGTATTGTTTGAAAAACCCGGTTTCTTAATCCTAGCGATCGACCCAATTGTTAATTGTTAATTGTTAATTGTTAACTGGTATAACTACTTTCAGATTCTTCGGCCACTTGCTGCAAGCGTTCTAATTCTTCCATTCTTTCTTCTGGGTCTTCTTCTTTCGATTTCTGGATGTAATTTAACTTCATTTCTTCCAATAAATCGGATAATAAAGATTGCAACTCCCTTAAAGTTTCCTCGTCCTTAAGTTCCTCCTTTAAAGAATCTTGGAATTGCTTGGTCAAACTATCAAATAAAACTCGCCCTTTGATATCGGAATAAGAACTAGCTAAAACGTCATAAGTCGCTTTGGCGATCCAATTGGCAAGCTGTTCGATCGCCCCATCTGGAAACTTGCCAAAAGCGGGAATACTGCGGAGGGTATCGTAAAAAGAAGAGTCTTTAATCGCACTTTCTAAAGAGTGATGAAGTAAAGCTTCCATCTCTGGTTGAATTTTTGGCAAAACTTTATAAATAGTTAATTCCATCAGGCGATCGGTTATCGCTTCAACTTCGTTAATATCGTTAACCGTAATCCCTGGTTGAGGATAAAGCAGCGCCCGGGCCATATCTCCTTTTTCTACCGACTCTTGGGCGTGATTTATCAAGCGTAAAGTTACAAACTCTGCGACGCGATCGGATAAATAAGCGGCAGGTTCGTAAGTGATTTGAGCTAAAATTCGCTCTAAATTCATCAATTTAGCTTTATGCA
>CAZSTZ010000095.1:18024-23557 GCA_964609515.1 uncultured bacterium
TTTGGCAGAGTCGGTGCCAATATGTTCGCGCATTCGTCGTTGAACTTTGGCAAAAGTAGCAAATTTACTAGCTACCATGAAAGGGTCTTCTTCGATTAAAGATATGCTTTGAGAGCGTAGGGAAGCTAACAATTTTTCTGTGGTTGGAGCTTCCAGACCTTCCACTGGTAATTGTACTACCAATTCGTCAGCGGTTCTCAGATAGTTTTCCGTCTGGGGATGAGGTTCGATACCTTTAATCGGATCGTAAAGTTGGACTAGACTGGGGCTATATTTTAAATAAATGTCTCGTAAGGGTACATAACTGAGATTGAGTAATCCCAAAATCAAGTTTAACAGCGCCACTAAGGCAATTAGTTTTGCCCACCAGGGCACTTGTTGGCGAGGAGTTGTTCGAGTTTCGTACTTGCCAGTGGGAGTTAATTCTGCCATAGTCGAATAATTTTGTTAAAGGTTTATTGGAGTTCTTGCAGAAGTTGGGAATGGGGAACAGGCAGGATGCCTGTTCTACGGGAAATGGAGAATTGGGAATAACGAACGAAAAAAATTTAAGGGGCAACTTTTGCAAGAAGCTTATTGATGATTGATTTTTAAACTATCAAGATTTTATCTAAAGGAAGACTGCTCATAAGATAGAAATAGTCACCTCTAGTTTTTATTAATATGAGTTATTGCCTAAATCCCCAATGTCAAAACCCCCAAAACCGCGAAGGCGTCCAATTTTGCGAAGCTTGCGGGTCGAAATTGCTGCTGAGGGAACGATACCGGGCCATTAAACCTCTGGGCAGGGGCGGTTTTGGTAAGACTTTCTTGGCGGTGGATGAGGATAAACCGTCAAAACCTCCTTGCGTTATCAAGCAGTTTCTCCCCCAAGTCACCAACAACGCCCAGAAGGCGGCGGAGTTGTTCCACCAAGAGGCAGAAAGACTCGACGAATTGGGCAAGCATCCTCAAATACCGGAATTATTGGCCCACTTCCAGCAGGATAGCAATCAATATTTGGTCCAAGAATATGTCGATGGCCTCAATCTGGCCCAACAAATGGCAGAAACTGGCCCTTTTACGGAAAGTCAGATTAAGGAGTTGTTGGACGGTTTGTTGCCAGTGTTGCATTTTATCCACGAACATAAGGTGATTCATCGGGACGTTAAACCGGAGAATATTATTAGGCGCGGTGCCCTACCGGCGACGGTGACGGGGTGGGGGGCGAAAAGCGGTCAACTGGTATTGGTGGATTTTGGCGCGGCTAAGGTGTTTAACGATAGTGCTTTGCTAGAGGCAGGAACTATTATTGGTTCTCCCGAATACGTCGCGCCGGAACAAATTCGCGGTCGGGCGATTTTTGCTAGCGATTTGTATAGTTTGGGGGTGACTTGCATTCATTTACTTACCCAGCAATCGCCTTTCGATTTATATGATATTAACTCAGATTCTTGGGTGTGGCGGGATTATTTGAGCGATCGCGTTAATTCTAAATTAGCTACGGTTCTGGATAAAATGTTAGAAACTAATCCCAACCGTCGCTATGGTTCTGCTGCGGAGGTTGTCGAGCAGTTGCGCCTTCTGGGTTTATCGACACAGGAGATACAGCAAGTAGAGCGATCGCCCTCGCCCTCTTTTAAAGTTTCATCTCCGGCACCTACTCCCGCCCCGACACCTGCCCCCACTCCCGCGCCAACTCGCCGCCCGCGAACCACCTCGCGAACTTTACCGCCACCGGAAGTTCCGGAATCTCTACCGACTCCCCAACAGTCGAAGTGGAAATGCGCTCTAACTTTTACCGGTCACTTCGACTCCGTGACATCGGTTGCCTTCAGTCCCGACGGCAAAACTTTAGCTAGCGGCAGTCGGGATAACACTATCGAAATTTGGGATTTAAAACAGGGTAGGAGATGGTACACTCTCACCGGCCACCAAGATGCCGTGGAGGCGATCGCTTTCAGTCCCGACAACAAGACTTTAGCTAGCGGCAGTCGCGATAACACTATCGAGATTTGGGATTTAGAAAAGGGTAAAAGATGGTACACTCTTGTCGGTCATTCGGACTGGGTGTATAGCGTTGCTTTTAGTCCCGCAGAAGAAATATTAGCTAGCGGCAGTCGCGATAAAAGTATTGAAGTTTGGGACTTGAAAAAAGCGCGACGCTGGTATAGTTTGGCGGGGCATTCCGACCGAGTTTATGGAGTTGCTTTTAGTCCCGATGGCAAGGTTTTAGTTAGTGCCAGTCGGGATAAAACTGTTAAGGTTTGGGATCTTAAAAAAGCAAAGGAATTATTTACTTTAAAAGGTCATAAAGACTGGGTGAGAACTGTTGCTTTTAGTCCTAGCGGCGCGACTTTTGCCAGCGGCAGTCGGGATGGAACGATTAAATTGTGGCAGAATAATATCGGGCAGGAAGTGTCGCCGCCGTTAAAAAGTTTTGAGTTTAAAAATAGCGATGTTTTGTCTTTAGTTTTTAGCAGAAATGAGGAGTTTTTGGCTGCTGGATATCGCGACTGTAAGATTCGTTTGTGGGAGGTTAAAACGGGTAATTTATTAGAAGTTATGAGCGGTCATACCGACGAAGTTTTATCCGTAGCTTTTAGCAAAGATGGTAAGAGTTTAGCCAGCGGCAGCGGCGATAAGTGTATTAAAATTTGGCGAGAGTAGATTTGGGAGTAGGTCAGTTGGGAGTATCTCAGTTTGGCAAAAAGACTGTCTTTCCAATTCCCAATTCCCCATGGACAATTCCCTATTCCCAAAAAGCTACAATAAATCGTCTAATTCTCTATAATCTGGTAAAGTCGTGTCAATGGGCTTTCCATTTCTCAAAACCACTCTATCCTGCTGGGGGCGCGATAATAATTCGCTAAAACTGCGACCTTTAAATAAGATTAAATCTGCCGGCAAACCAACTCCAATTTTACCAACATTTGTCAATCCCATTAACTCGGCAGGAGTTTTAGTTACTACCCCGGGCCAATCTCGATATGGCATATCTAAATGGGCGATTCTTACTCCCAGATTAAAAACTTCTAAAAGGTCATGGTCCCCAAAACCATAAAAAGGATCGCGACAATTATCGCTGGCAATAGCAACAGAAATTCCCGCTTTTTTCAATTCGTGTAATAGCGTCACCCCGCGCCAGCGAGGAGTGCGTTGAAAACCCCTATCTTGCAAATAAAGATTGCAAGTTGGCAAGCTGACAATACCAATTCCAGCTTCCTTAACTAATTCCAGAGTTTCTGTTACTAATTCTGGCGGTTGTACTGCCAAACTGCAACAATGACCGCAAGTTATTTTGCCCCCAAATTGATGTCTGAGAGCAGCTTTAGCAACTTGTCGCAAAGTCACCGAGTCGGCATCGCCATTTTCGTCCCCATGAAAATCCAGATTTAATTGGCGTTCTGCTGCCAAAATAAAGACTCGATCTATTTGTTTATCTAAATCGGGATTCATATAAGCAACTCCCCCCAAAATTCCCCCAACTTCGGCAATTAAATCTGCCAATTTTTCCCCTTCTGGAGTTAGATAATAATCCAGAGAAACTAAGGAAACTGCTTGTAAAATCAATCGATTTTGCCACTGAGTTTGTAACTCTTGAAAAACTCCCAAACTAATAGCAGCTTGCTCGCCAAAAGAGTCGATGTGAGTTCTAATAGCTTTAGTGCCGTGGGCGTAGCTGCATTTGAGGGCAAATTCCATGCGGCGAGAGACATCTTCGGCATTCCAATATTGTTGGGAGTCCTTTATTGCCGTTTCCAAAGCGCTGTCGAAACTACCGTCGGGATTGGGCGATCGCATCCAAATATGGCCCTTATCCAGATGGGCGTGCAAATCCACAAAACAGGGCCAAAGTTGGCCGGCGTCTAGGTCAACTGCCCGAAAGTCCTCCGCCTCCCTCGTTGCGGCGGGAAGGATACGAGCGATCGCCCCCCCATCTATTTCCACATCCACCAAGGACAACCCCTCAAAAGTTCGATTGGCGTTAATAGTTTCCCAGTCTCCATCTGGCGGCATTTCTAGGAGGCAGACGGGGAGATGGGCATTTGTCAGCCAAAAGCGATCGGTCTTAAGAATTGTTAAATTTTCTTGTAGGTTCATATACCCCCGTGCAAAGTTCGCGTACAATCTAGTTTTGAAGATAATTTTAAAATAAAGGAATCAACGATGACCATCAACTCCCAATTGCAAAGCGCCTTAAATCGCGGGCCCGTCCTCAAAATCATCAGCGGTTTAACTAATTTCGATGCCGAAAGAGTCGCCGCCACCGTCAAAGCAGCAACCGAAGGCGGTGCTACCTTTGTCGATATTGCCGCCGACGCCCACTTGGTAGAAATGGCGCGGAAACTGACCCATCTACCAATTTGCGTTTCTGCGGTAGAACCGGCTAAGTTTTTGCCGGCAGTGGAGGCAGGCGCGGACTTAATCGAAATTGGTAATTTTGATGCCTTCTACGCCCAAGGTATCCGGTTTGAAGCTGAGGAAGTTTTACAGCTAACCCGCGATACTCGCGACTTATTACCAGAAATAACATTATCCGTCACCGTTCCTCACATTTTGGAACTAGACCTGCAAGCAGAATTAGCAGTAGAATTAGTAGCCGCCGGTGCCGATATCATCCAAACCGAAGGAAGCGTCGGGGTTAAGCCTTCTCATCCCGGTACTGTGGGTTCGATCGAAAAAGCAGCACCGACTTTAGCTGCAGCTTACGAAATTTCTCGGGCAGTTTCCGTGCCGGTGCTTTGTGCTTCTGGCATTTCCAACGTAACCGCGCCAATGGCGATCGCTGCCGGTGCCGCTGGAGTGGGAGTCGGTTCGGCGGTTAATCGTTTGGATAACGATTTGGCGATGTTGGCAACGGTTCGCGGTTTGGTAGAAGCTCTAACTGCCACTAACAAATCCCCCGTTTATGCTTAAGAAAGCTTTCTGGGGAATTGTTAATTGTTAATTGTTAATTGTTAATTGTCAACTATTCCCCACAAAACCAAATAGAATAAGTTTCCAACAATTCATAATCTTCCGATGTAGGATCGTATCCTTCTAATTGAACTAGGGGCACGGTCAATCTGGGCTTATCCTTAGTTCTTTTTTTTGGGGAAGGTTCTACTTCAACGAGAATGCCAAAATTCTCATCTAAGTAGTTATTGAATCCAACAATCCTATAACTTTCATCTTCAATGGGCATAGTCAAAAAGACTCCCCCCTTCTTTTTACTTTGATTAAACTCCTGATAATCTTCTTCATCGAGAACTAGATCGTCTAGTCCGGTAACTAAACAAGGGAGCTTTAAGTTTTTCTTTAAGTAGGTCAAATACTTTTTTAAATTAGTTTTGTTAACTTGAATATTTTTTGTTCCTAAAAGCTGCTCCATGTACTCCTGAAATTCTGCCTCGTAATCTTCCTCCCAGTCTTCGTTCCACTCTTCGTCATCTAAGTCAAATTCTAGAGAAATAACTTTCTTTCCTCCTACTTCCATCGGCACGATTTTACCAGGAAAATTGCCAAGAAAGGTATCTAAATTGGTACTAGCTCTGGGCGGTAATTTCTCAAT